>CAZMFE010000075.1:0-5511 GCA_964565495.1 uncultured bacterium | reverse complement strand
AAACCACATGCAGCTCGGCGCCTCCAAGCTTCAAAGCGGGAAAGACGTACCAAATGGCGGGGTGACTCACGCCGATCCTTTCGGCCCGCTTCGCTGTTTTTATGATAAACCCCGTGCCGAGCCACCGCATCCGGCTGCGGCAGAGCCGTTCCAACGACTCGCTCAAACGGACCGTCACCTTGGGAAACCATCGATCAAACGGGGCGGGGATCAATTTGAAATTGTAGTAAAGGACATCCTCCACATGCAATCCCTCAGTGCTTAGGAGACGAGTGTAGGCCGCCTCCGTATACTCCCGGTGTCTGAGGGATACCTCCCCCTTATGCCTCAACCGCCTTTTCACGAAACGCCCCAATCTCCGATAACAGAAATCGAAGACCGTCCGGTCCCAGATTCGATAGAGACTCCATTGATGAGGAAGCGTGACGACGACAGTCCCTCCTGGCTTGACCACGCGCGCCATTTCTCTAACGGCAAGAGAATCGTCCGCAAGGTACTCGACCACGCCCATACACACCACCGCATCAAAGAAACCGTCTGGAAAATCCAATGCCTCAATCCGCCCCACCGAAAAATGCGTTTTCGGAAGATGAGCGAATTTCTTCAAACATTGATCGATCATGCCGCTTGAGAGATCGACGCCGTAATATTCGAATCCCTGCCTTATCACGGGCTCCACCATCACCCCGGGGCCGCAACCGATATCCAACACCCTGCCACCGGGAAGTCCCTCCAAAAGTTGGCAGACTCTTTGACGACGGATTTGAAAAGAATGGGCCAGACTCGTCCCATCGCAGTAACCCTCTGCGTAGGAGGCCGATTGCTCATCAAAGGACTGGATGACGGCTGATTCTTGGAAGCGGAACCCTCGCTTAGCCCGCGCGAGGAGGGAGGCAATTCCAGAAACGTTCATGACGAACTTGAGGAAATCGGAGCTTGTCCCAAACCTTTTCAACTCAAAAAGGTCGGTCTCAAAACCATTCCAGCCTTCGACGGTCGTCAAACCGCAGGCATAACCCAGTTCTTCGAGGAGGGATCTCGTTCGATGATCAAAATCTCCCGGCTGGCCATTCGGATAGGCAAAGGCGACGCACGGAAATCCCGTTCGTTGTTCAATCATCTCCTTAGAATGTAAGAGCTCTCGCCTCATCGCCTCATCAGAACACCGAGTGAGAATCGGATGCGACGCCGTATGGCTCCCCAAGCTCACCCAGCCGCTTGAAGCCATCTCCTTGACTTCTCCCCACGACAGGGGTTCGTAGATTTCAGGCGGAGAATTTTCCAATCGAAGCGCCGTTTCAAGCAGGCCCTCTAATTGAAGCAAAAATTCTTCTCGTCTTTCCTGAGCCACTGCTTTCAATCGGGATCGGAGCTTCGTCTCGCAGACAATCTTGGCGGCCCGATGACTGAGAGGAAAGGTCTCGAAACGGTTCTCCCATGGCCACTCGATGTTTTGCAAGGAAGTCCGGTCCACGGCGTATTCCACTCGATCGACCCACAAGGGTTCTCTTTTTTCCAGGGAATCACTCGCGAGAAAAATCGTGACGGGGACTTGAAGCTCATGCAGGAGAGGATAGGCCAGCGAGTAATTTGAACGATAGCCGTCATCAAAGGTGATTACCAGAGATCGCTCCGGAAAGGGGACTCCCCCCCGACGATAGGCCAGAAAATCTTCCAGGGAGATGATGCGGTAGTGCTTTTTCAAATATTTCAATTGGCGTCGAAAGATCCCGATGGGAAGATGCTTTCCCTGATAATTTTCGATGCTGGAAGGCGGGGCCTCACCCCCGCGTGTGAAACCGTGATAACACAGAATCGTCACTTGTTTCCTCTCCCACCAGCGAACGAGATGATGAATCCCCAAAACGTAAAGGCAAAGATAGATCAGGCGTTTCATGAGGAGTTGGCGACGTCTTGAATGATCCCCGCAAGAGGGCCGACCATTTTTTTCAGGGAATACTTCTCAAGGACTTTTGCCCGCGCAGCCCGACCCATGCTTTCGGCGAGCGAACGATTGTTGATCAACTGAGTCAGCTTAAAAACCCACTCCTCGGTCCCTGTGGCAAGAAATCCATCCACACCGTCCTGGATGACCTCGCAATTCATCCCGGCGCGCGAGGAGACGGTAGGCAATCCCGCCGCCATGTATTGGAGCAATTTCAGGCTGCACTTTCCCTTCGCCCATTCGTCATCGAAAAGCGGCGCGATCGCGACATCAAAATCATTCATTTCTTGCCGTTCGTTTTCATAAACCCATTCCCTCCTTTCGAGGGGAACCCCCGGGACATCAAAAGGGCGATGGTTAAAATGACTGACAAGACGCAGACGAATGGGGTGTTGCTTGGCAACTTCGCGGAGGGCTTGCCCTACTAAAGAGAAGTAAATCAACCCCGAAGGCATACCCAGCCAGCCGGTGATGAGCTCGCGACGGGCCGATTCCTTGGGGTGCGGGGGCGGTGTGATTCGATCCGTATCGACAGGGGTCGGAATCACATGGGCATTGGAGTTATACTGGAGGGCGAGTCCTTTGAGATAATCGTTTCCCACCACAACACTCCGGCTCATGGCGCACAACCTTTGCGTTTGCTCACGGTCCTGAAACCACCGCAGGAGGGGGGAACGAAAATCCATGACGCAATGCCCGAAGACCGCATCGTCGAGGTCAAAAATCAAGCGGTCGCGGCATCCCACAAAAAGGCGATCCAGACCTCGAAAATTCGTCAGCCCAATCCCCTTCTGGACAAACACCACATCATAAGAGCGGCTGGCCAGAGCCCTCTGAAAGGCACGGGGGATTTCCAAACTATAACGAAAAAGCCGCGACCACCGGGAAGCGGAGTCATACGCCCTTGAAAACCAAGGCTCCGGGAGGGCCGGCATGACCGTGGAATCGATCCCCTCGTGGATCAGATGAGGGAGATACTGAAGCACCCGCAATCGACTCGAGGGGACCGATTCGGGGTAAAGGGTCAGGAAGAGGACTCGCAAGCGGGAATCACGACCGCCCAATCGAAGATACCTTCTCGAGAGACATTTGATCGCTGAGCTCCGCGATGACCAGTTGCAGGACCCCATCGAGATCCACCGTCGGCTTGAACCCGATGAGCCGACTCGCCTTGCGGATATCGGGGACGCGCCTTTCCATATCCTCGAACCCTTCCTCATAAGCCTGGTCATACGGAATATGAACAATCTTGGAGGAACTTCGGGTCAAGGCGATGATTTTTTCCGCAAGCTTGTTGATTGTAATTTCCTCTTGATTCCCCAAGTTGAACACTTGCCCCACGGCCTCCGGATGGTCCATCAGACGAATCATTCCTTCCACCGCATCCTTGACGTAAAGGAAACAGCGGCTTTGTTCCCCGCTCCCGTAGACGGTGAGGGGTTCTCCCTTGAGCGCTTGCTCCACAAAGCGCGGAATCACCATCCCGTAATGCCCGGTTTGGCGCGGCCCAATCGTATTGAAGAGGCGGACGATGACCGTGGGGACTTTTTTCTGTTTCCAGTAAACGTAAGCTAGGATTTCATCGACAGCCTTAGAAGTGGAATAACTCCAGCGGGATTTCAAGGGAGAGCCGAGGATGCGGTCATCATCTTCTTTCAAAGGCCCCCGCGCATTTTTTCCGTAAATTTCAGAGGTGGAAGTGACGAGGACCTTGCGGTGATATCGGTAGACATTCTCCAGGACAATTTCACTTCCTTTGATATTCGTCGTGAGCGAACGAAGGGGATCTTTCACGATCAATTGAACGCCCACAGCCGCCGCGAGATGGAATACCCCTTCCGCGCGTTCCACAAGCTTATCCACCAGGAACTCGTTCAGGATATCGCCGACCGTGATGTGGAAACGGGGGTGACCTTCGAGGGGGGCTATGTTTTCGAGTTTGCCCGTTGAGAGGTTATCCAGGATCGTCACCTCGTGCCCTTGAGCCAGCAGGGTTTCAGCCAGGTGACTGCCGATAAACCCAGCCCCGCCTGTGATTAAGACCTTCATGGTGGCCAAAATTATATCAATAAAAAGGCTGGAGAAAAACTCAAATATCTATCGTTTTCGGAAGACCTTGATGGCGTGATCGATACGAGGGTTCGTAGCCTCCCAGGGACCAAGGGTCTGGACCGCCTCGTAATTCTCAAAGAGATACTCTCCCCACTTTCTCAGGTGGGTTTTTCCAAGAAATCCCATCCGATCCCCCGTCAGGGTACCTGCCGTGTTGGAACCATCACGATTAGTTAGAATCACGAAGGGAACCTCTTTAATTTTGAGCTCACGAATCAACTCCTCTTCCTCTCCTTCGGGGATGGGGTGGCTCTGTTCGAAATCAAGATTCCGCACCGCATGCCTCCGGCCCGCAAGAAAACAGTACAGGGGATCTTTGGGAAGAGTCAAAATTTCCTCGTCGGGCCTTGTATTTTCAAGAAGGAAGCGGGTTCCCTTTTTAAACACCTCGATGGTTGAGAGAGTCTCCTTGATGAGATAAACCTGGCCCCGAGGAAAATCGAGGTAACGCTCCGGAACTCGCGCTGCCAAAGCCTCCCTTACCGATTGGAAAGGAAGCGCAATCACTCCCACAAAAATCAATCCTCCCAAAAATCCCTTGGTCCTGCGTCCAAAGAGATGACTCGCCCCCTCGGCGGATAAACCCATCAAGAGGACCAAGATGGGAAAAGACCAGAAATCGAGCCGGTAGATATGCCCCAAGGCAAAATAATCGGTGCTATTAAAAACGCTGAACAATAAAAGGGAAAAAATCGTCGAACGGACAATTTTTTCTTTCTCACTTTCCCAGCCCTTTTTCCTAACCCCCAGAAGACCCAAAACTCCAAAAACAACAAATAAGGCGACCCAACCCAATCGACTCCGGTCCCAGACAAGAAACCATTGGAGGAGGTGTTTGAAGTTGGTCCAGGGGTCGGCCGTTAAATTTTTTGGACTGTTTAAGCCCAGGTACTGGGCCACCCAGCTTGTCGAGACACCCCGGTATTGCAGGGTGTAGGCCCCCAGGACAGCGGTTCCGAAAATCAAAACGAGAAATCCAAAATGCGTCTTTCTCAAACGCCCCCCAAACAGAATCAAGGAGACAAAAAAAGCGAGAAAAGAGGTTAAGCCGACATGCCACTTGACGAGGGCCATTCCAATGAGAGCCAAGGTTCCTCCATAACACCACCGGACACGACCCGTGAGGAAATATTTCCACAACGAGAGAAGAGACACCAAAAGAAAGGGAATGGCACCGACCAGCGTAAAGTTGTAGTAGGGGTAAACCATTCCTTGGATCAAAAAACTAAGGGAGGCGAGAAAAGCGATCGGAGGAGAAACAAAAAGGTGAAGGGTTCGGTAACTTAGGATCGAAGCAAGGAGGTAGAGGAAGGCATAGCCCATTCGAATGCCAACCAGATTAATTCCTCCTGCCCAAAGCCAGAAGGCATAGTAAAAGGGCATGAGGGGCCCGTATTGCCAGTAATAGTCACGGACCGGCCAGTGGCCTCGGAGGGTCCTCTCGAAAGAATAAA
>CAZMFE010000074.1:0-5654 GCA_964565495.1 uncultured bacterium | reverse complement strand
CCTCTTTCCTTTAACCTTTTCCCTTTTCCCTCTTCTACCCGCACCTCGGCGCGGCGAGGAAGGGATTTTGACTTTCTAAGGGGTGACTGATATACTTCGGACAGATTTGAGGGAGATAAAATGCGATTAAGCCGGACTGAGCGATTGGCGATTGGTGAATATTTAACTACTCTAACTTCGTCGGTGCCCGAAGTGGAGAAGGTCATCCTCTTTGGCTCCAAAGCCCGAGGAAGCGGACGGCCTCTTTCTCGTCGGGATACGGATTTAGCCGTCATTCTCACATCTCGCCGTTCTTCCAAGCTCCGGATTTCTGTCGTAGAGCCAACCTTTGGGCCGATTGCGAAGTTTGGCGTCGACTTATCCCCTGTTCTGATTTCCTCTTCGGCTTTCCGCAAACCCTCTCCTTTCATTTCGCGACTCAAAGAAGAAGGAATCGAACTCTGGAACCGTCGAAAAGGAAGTTTGTTACCCGCCGCCTGAAACTGGCCGATCGGAAGTTGAAAGTTGCCAGGCTCCTTTTGAAGCACCGGGAATATCGGGATGCCATCTCTCGGTCTTATTACGCCGTCTTTTACGCTGCGAAGGCCTTTCTCCTTGCCCACGGAAAGGATCCCACCACCCATCACGGGGTCAAAGTCCTTTTTCACCAATTCTGCGCCAAGGGCGGCGAACCCGAACCGGCCCTTGCCAAAATGCTTTCCGCCGTTCAAGAGGAACGCATCGAGGCCGAATACGACGAAATGTCCCATTTCGGTCTTGAGGATGCGAGGCAGGCCGTGGATTTGGCGGATCAATTCGTTAGAAAAATTAGAAGATTGCTTCACTGACCATCTTTTCTTGACACCCGCCCCTGCCTGGCTGGTACCTGCCCGCCAGCTGGCAGGCGGAGGCAGACGTACCTCGGCGCGGCGGCCTTTGGTGAGAAGGAGGGTCCCCTTCTTGGCAAGCGATTGGAGGCGCCCGAAAACAGTCCTTTGACTTATCTTCCCTTTTTCCCTGTAAATTAATGTACTCAAGACATCGGCAATCTGCTGCTGAGTGGGCAAGGTGGGAAAGCTTTGGTAGACCTTTTTTAACTGTTCATCAGTGAATTTGAGAGGCCTTTCTTTCCGCACCTCGGTGCGGCGGGCTAATTGACGGGGAGAAGGGCTTGTGTTAGACTTGGAATTGATATGGAAAAGTTCAGGCGAATCACTGCCGATCCCGCCGTATTGAGTGGCCAAGCCTGCATTCGGGGATTGAGAATCCCGGTGCACCTTCTTCTCGATCTCTTGGCTGCCGGAGAGACGCCCGATCAAATCCTCGCCGACTACCCCGACCTGACGCTCGCTGACATCAAAGAAGCTCTCGAGTACGGGGCTTTCCTGGCGCGCGAGGAAACGTTCCCCCTCCCTGCTTAGGTTTTTTCCTTGAGCAAGTTTTTTCTGGATATGCCCGTCTCGCAGAGGACGGCTCGATGGCTCGGGAGTCTTAACTTCGACGTGGTCCACGCCCGCGAAATCGGTTTGGCGAAGTCGCAGGATATCGATCTCTTGAGGCGCGCCGCCGCGGAGGGCCGGATTCTCTTGACGATGGATTTGGATTTTCCCCGCATCCTGGCTTTGACTCGGTCTGATCGTCCCGGCGTTATCCTGTTCCGGATGCGCGATCCGCGCCCTCCCCTTCTCCAGCAACGGTTGGAAGTCCTTTTCAGAACCCACTCCGAGGCCGACATTGCCTCTTCGATCACGATTATCGAAGACGCCCGCATCCGTATTCGAAAGCTTCCGATTCATTAACTCCTGTCCGCTTATCTTCCGCACCTCGGCGCGGCGGAGAGGAAGCTGCCCCGTTTTGAAGAATGGAAGAAGCGGCCCTGAGCTTAAATCTCGAATGAGGATCCCCCGCGGCGGAACAAGAACATTGCGATCCGCGGGAGATTTCAGACCTGGGGTGAATCCTCTGAACTGAACCTGGAATTTTTCCCAGAGGCGGCTCACGGTGTCGTCGCGGAAACGGTAAAGCTCTTCTTCAATCGCTTTGAGGAGTTCTTCTCTGGAGACGGGGAGAGTCTCCTTTCCAAACTTGTCGTGATAAACCTTGAATAAAAGGTCGATATAGCGGGTGTATTCTCCGGCTTCGCCGGTTCTCCCTTCACGAGCGAGCTTGCGGATGACCTCATCCCGCCAAAGTTTGAGGGCTCGTTTAAAATCAGGCTCGTTGAGATCCCGAACCAGTTGAAGAGTGGAATGCTTTACAAACGCGTTGTAGAAAGTGGTTTCAAGATAATCTTTATAGGAAAGTTTTCCCTGCATGACTTCCGCATAACGTTCTCTTCCCTCCAGAGAATTCATCCGCGGGGAGATGACGATGTAGGAGAATCCCTCTTTCTGAAACGTTTCCTCCAAGCCCTTCGTGTGGAAACCTCCAGCGAGGACGATCGCAGCCTTGCGCTTTTTCTCACGAAGGAGTTTTTTGAGATTTTCGTGTAAGGCCCGGTCTCGTCTCTCGGCGATCTGGTAAAAGGCGAGGTGGGATGCGAAGGGGCCCGTCATTGCTTCGGCCGCTGCGGGCCCTCGCAATGACGTGCGGATCTCCTCCCACCCCCTCCTTCGGGTCAATTCCAAATTCGCCAAATCCCTGAGGAGACGAATCCGTTTGTATTGCTGGGCCAGTTCCTTCTCTTCGGGTTTCGTTATTAATCCCGACTCAATCTCTTCGAGAAAACCTTGGAGTTCCTCGAAAAGTTTTGTCCCTTTGAGGGAGGAAAGGGTCTGGGCGTGACCGAGGAGCTCTTGCAGGCGGGGAGTCAGTCGGGGTCTTAGGCCAGCGCTTTGGGCCGTTTGAACGAGGTATTTGAGAAAACTCCCGGAATCGATTCCTTCCGTGACGAAGGTCTGAAAATGGCGGTTAAAATCCTTTTGCTTTGCAAAGTCAAGTTTTGGGAAGAGCCTTTTCTTAAATCCTTCGCCGAGTTTTCGGACTTGGACTTTGAGGCTTTCTTGGTTCATCGAGGAATCTTGGGCCATCGATTTAAGGAGAGCGGCAAGAGAGGGGGATGAGATTGCCCCACCACCACTTTGTGGTGGTGGGGTTGCTTCTCCGCCAAAAGGCGCGGCGCCCGCCTGCCAGCCGTCGGGCAGGGATCGCAAGGACGACAAATACTTCAACAATTCAAAAAGAGGAAGCTGCTCTTCTTGAAACGCTTCAACATGGTTATGAAACTCGTTAAGTTTCGGGGCATAGAGTCTCTCCCTTTGACGATCCAGCTCGCTTTTTAATGTTCTGAGTTTTTGGAGAACCTTCTCCCTTGCCTCGACCGCCCTGAGGTAGGCCAGATAGTTTTCCTCGTAAAGCTTCCAGTCTTCGATTCCGTAAAAGAACGCTTCTTTGGGATTTCCGCCGGAGGCGGGGAAAATGGCTGCCATCTCCGCACCCGTCAGTTCTCCTCTCTCGAGATAGGAACGAAGGGTCTTTTTCTTGACGATTTCGTCGGGAAAAGCACGAAAAAGAGTGGGGTCAAGCTGACCCTCTCCTCCCTCCAGGGCGATCAGATCAATTCCGTATCGATCCTCGAGGTGGACGATCAGGCCCTGGATGTTGTCCTGGGCATCAAGGATGGTGTGGGCGTCTTGAATCAGAACGATAAAAGGGTCTTCCGGCTTTCCCGGGTGTTGCAATTCGATCGTGCCCAGTTCCGTCGGAATCGTGATCCTGTGGAGGGAGTGGATTTCAAACGGAGACTCGGGCCCGAGCGAGCGGGAAGCCGGTGAGACGAGTTGTGCGGTGGGGGTGCTCGTCGCCGAAAAAAAGATGAGGGTGAGGAAGGCAATGACTCTCAGGCGCATCTGCCAGAGATTGACGATGTCGCTTACGAGATAACGCCAATGTTTTCCGAGCTTAATCCCGGGAATCTTTCCCTTTTTTGTGAGGTTGTAGACCGTCGACAAAGGAATCCTGAGGTGCTCACTCACCTCTTGAGCCGTCAGGACTCTGCCGCCGTTAGGGTTCTCATCTGCCATAGGATGCCATAAGGATTTCGCCGCTATCACCGATTCTTTTCGTTATCGCAAATCTGAGAGAAGTTTCGGGATGATTTGAGGAGTTTTGCGATTATTTGAAAGAGTGGAACAAATTATCGCATCGAAGGTTGCATCTTACAAGGAGGCATCCGGCCGCAGGTTTTAATTATTTAAGTATTTCTCGAAGGAGGGCGATCGAATTTAAAATTGCTATATTTTCTTATAACCGAATCTAACTATTTTGCTGGCTTCGGCTTACACCACTTTCAAGCGAGATACCCAGAGGTACGGAAAAAGGGCCGCCCCCCTCTCCCCATCCTTCAAAAGAATTTGTTCCCGCGAGGTCCCGATGACCGACTGGAGGATCGAAAAAAGGGTGTCGTGATAACGAAGGTGAAGGGCGCGGCCCTGAATCCGTCCCTTTTCGATGTAGAGGCTCCCCGCCGTTGCAAGCCCCGTGACCTCCATGGCTGATTCCCGCACGAGCGTGTGATACCAAATCTTGTTGATAAAGATCCCCCTCGGGATTCGCCGGATCATATCGCGAACTGAAAGCTCCCCTCTTTCAATGACCAAGTTCTCAGGATAAAACGGGTGCTCCAAAAGCCCTCGAGTCGAATGTCCTTCGGCCAGGAGCTCCTTGACGACCCCCCGGTTCACCAAGACTCGCTTTTTTTTAGGCGCTCCCTCCGCATCAAAGGGGACTCCAAACTGGCCGGGGTGACTCAAGTCCTCCTTCAGGGTAAAGGATTCGGAAAAGATCTTCTTTCCCAGGGAACCTGATAAAACGCTCTTTCGGTCTTCTGAGAGACGCTGGTCGAAGTGGCGCCGAAGCGGCTCGACGAGTTCCAGAAACGCCCGCGGAGAAAAGATACACTCGTAGGATCCGGGTTTCACCGTCATTTCACGGCGCGAGGCCTCCTCGGCTAACTCCATCGCTTCCTCAACCACCGGGGCGACCCTCAGCTTGCGGAAATCGGGGTGATAAAAACTGAGATAACCCTTTCCGGCTCCCTTGGTGACGGTGACACCGAATCGAACGGCGGTGGCCGGATGAAAAAGTTCAAGACCGCTTGAATCCCGGAGATAAAAAGCTCGGGTGTAAGCCGAGTAGTAACCATTAGCGCTCGCCTGCTTTCGTCGAATCCTCATCATCGCTTCTCCGATCGCTTCCCCGGCCATCGCCGGTGTCTTTTCCAAAGAAAAAGAGAAATATTCCTTCACCCGCGGATAATTTTTCTGCCTCAAAGCCGGAATCGGCTCCGGCGCGGGCACCTCGGCTCGAATCCGGTGGAGGGCCGCTTGGATTCCCTTGTCTGAAAGATCATTCGATTCCAAATAAACCGGCCCTTCTTTGCTTAAAATACGAAGGGTATAGGAAAAAAGGTCCTGGAATCCGTTTTGGTGGACGCCGTTATTCGTGAAACGGACAAGCAGACCCTTTTTAATCCGAATCAACACCTGAATTGGCATCTGACCCGCTAACCCGAATATCCTCTCCGCCACTCCCCGCGCCTGTTTCAGCATTATCTTCATATCGATATGTCGGTGAAGAAGAAAATTTGTTCCCCCTCCGCGCCTTGCCTGCCGGCAGGCAGGGGCCTATTCTCGACAACTCTAAGCGATCCCGAGGCGGGGCCCCACCCGGTCCTG
>CAZMFE010000073.1:3791-5687 GCA_964565495.1 uncultured bacterium | reverse complement strand
TGGCCATCACAGCCCCCTGTGCTTTTGTCAGCGTTGAGAGTTCTGCCATTATCGGGCTCGTGGCCGGTGTTTTGGTGGTGCTCGCTGTGATCTTCTTTGACCGGATTCATGTGGACGATCCTGTCGGTGCTGTTTCTGTTCACATGGTCAATGGGGTTTGGGGCACCTTCGCTCTTGGACTTCTTGCCGAAGACTGGGTGAGCCCCAACACGACCGGAAATGGGTTTTTCTTTGGCGGCGGGACCAAACTCGTCATCGCCCAGCTCACAGGGATTGTAGCGGTTGCGGCTTACACGTTTGTTGTCGCCTTCATTTTCTGGTCCCTGATCAAACTTGTCATTGGAATCCGCGTGAGTTTGCAGGAAGAGATCGAAGGGTTGGACATCGGAGAGCATGGCAACGTGGCTTATCCTGATTTCGTGGCTCGAAAGCCTCACTACAGCTTCGTTGGCCTTGGTACCTCCTCCACTGAGGAGAAAACTCCTGAATACGCAGGAAAAAGATAAAATCGAGAGGGACGAAACATGAGAAAAATTGAAGCCATCATCAGGCCCGAGAAGCTCGACGGGGTCAGGGCCGCTCTGGAGCGTTCCGGTTACCCCGGGATCACCATCACGGAGATCGAAGGGCATGGTCTCCAGAAGGGAACCATCCAGCAGTGGCGGGGAGAGAAATACAAAGTCGATTTTCTCCCCAAGATCAAAGTTGAAATTGTCGCCAAGGACAGCGACGCTGAAAAGATTATCCAGGCGGTCCTGGAGTCGGCCTACACCGGGGGGGTCGGGGACGGGAAGATCTTCGTCTACGATGTGGCGGAAGTGGTCCGAATCCGTACTCGGGAACGGGGAGAAAGAGCCCTCGTTTGAGTTTAATTTTCTCTCTTTACAGAGAGAACTGATTTTTGTACCATAACGGCTCCAAGGCAGGAAGTACCCTCGCTCGAAGCCAGTCTTCCAACGCAGGGAGGCGCCAAGGATTTTTCGTTATTTACGTTATTTAAAGGAGGATTTTCTATGACCACACTCGTGACGGGAAAAGATCGGGAAGAGGAACTGATTGAAGCCACGCGTCCGACGACGCCGGAAGAGATCAAGCGCTTCATTCAAAAAAATAAGATTCAGATCGTTGATTTCAAATTCAACGACCTGCCGGGTCTTTGGCAGCACTTTTCCATCCCGGCCACCGATCTGGTGGATTACGATAAATTAGAAGACAGCATTTGGGTCGAAGGGATTGGTTTTGACGGCTCCTCGATCCGGGGATTCCAAAAGATTCAGGAATCCGACATGATCCTGATGCCGGATCCGACGACGGCAGCGGTTGATCCCGTTTGTCAGATTCCTACCTTAAGCATTATCTGCGACGTTTACGATCCTATCACCCGCGAACCTTACAGCCGCGACCCCCGTTACATTGCCCGCAAGGCCGAGGAGCATTTGAAGAAAACCGGCATCGCGGACATCAGTTATTGGGGCCCGGAACTCGAGTTTTTCATCTTCGATGACATCCGTTTCGATCAAGGAGAAAATTTTGGTTTCTATTACATCGATTCCGTGGAAGGGGATTGGAATACCGGTAAAGATGAGAAGCCCAATCTCGGCTACAAGCCCCGTTACAAGGAAGGCTACTTCCCGGTTCCTCCCCACGATACGCTTCAGGATATCCGCTCGGAGATGATCCTGACACTTCGTCGGTGTGGCGTCCCGGTAGAAGTCCATCATCACGAAGTGGCGACGGCGGGACAAAACGAAATTGACATGCGTTACGCCTCGCTCACCAAGATGGGCGACAACGTGATGTGGTACAAGTACGTGGTGAAGAATATCTCCCGCAAATACAACAAGGTCGCCACGTTTATGCCGAAGCCCATCTTCAAGGATAACGCCTCCGGCATGC
>CAZMFE010000073.1:2159-3781 GCA_964565495.1 uncultured bacterium | reverse complement strand
GCAGGGCAGAACGAAATTGATATGCGCTATGCCTCCCTCACCAAAATGGGTGACAACGTGATGTGGTACAAGTACATCGTGAAAAATATCTCAAGGAAATACAACAAGGTCGCCACGTTTATGCCGAAGCCGATTTTCAAAGACAACGCTTCTGGCATGCATGTGCATCAGAGCCTTTGGAAAACGGGCAAGAATCTTTTCTTTGATGGAAAGGGTTATGCGCTCACGAGCGAAATGTGCCGTTGGTACATCGGCGGGCTTTTGAAACACGCCCATGCCCTTATGGGAATCTGCGCGCCGACGACCAATTCCTACAAACGGCTTGTTCCGGGATACGAAGCCCCCGTGAATCTCGTTTACTCCCAGAGGAATCGTTCGGCCGCCTGCCGGATCCCGATGTACACTTCGAATCCGAGCGCGAAACGGATCGAGTTTCGTTGCCCTGACCCCTCGACCAACGCCTATCTGGCTT
The DNA here is from genome assembly GCA_964565495.1 of uncultured bacterium. Classification (GTDB taxonomy): domain Bacteria; phylum Omnitrophota; class Omnitrophia; order Omnitrophales; family JACQLI01; genus CAZMFE01. The sequence goes on along the minus strand of CAZMFE010000073.1, from coordinate 3,309 downwards.
TTTCTGCCATGATGATGGCGGGTTTGGATGGGATCCAGAATCGAATCGATCCGGGACAACCGGTTGATAAGAATATTTACGAGCTCTCGCCCGAAGAAATGAAAAACATCCGGACGGTACCTGGCTCGCTTGAGGAAGCTCTGGATGCCCTGGAGAAAGATCAGGAATTTCTCAAGAAAGGCGGCGTCTTCACCCAGGATGTCCTCGACACCTGGCTTGAATACAAGCGAACGGTCGAAATCGACGCCATTCGCCTCCGGCCTCACCCGCACGAGTTTTACCTCTACTTCGACATCTGATCTAGTTTTTTAGCGCGTCATTGCGAGGAGTCCCGTAGGGACGACGAAGCAATCCCGAAATGCCGATTCTTAGATTGCTTCGCCCCGTCCGTTTGCTTCGCCCCGTCCGTTTGCTTCGCAAACGAAGCAGACGGGGCTCGCAATGACTGGCTAAACTAAGTGGCGAAACTCCCTCCTCTCAAACCATCCTCCTTTCCTCCCTTTCCCGGTTTCTTGGCGATGCTCGGGCCCGGAATTGTTTGGCTGGCTCTCGCTCAAGGCTCAGGCGAGCTCATCTGGTGGCCCTACCTCATCGCTAAATATGGACTCACCTTTCTTTTTCTTCTCCTTCCGGCCTGCCTCCTTCAATATCCCCTCAACTACACCATCGGGAGTTACACCCTCCTGACCGGGGAGACGATCTTCCAAGGTTTCATTCGCCTGAATCGGGGACTCGCCTTTCTTCTTTGGATTCTCATGACCGCCTCTTTTCTCTGGTTTGGGGCGTTTGCTTCCGCAGGAGGCACCGCTCTGGCAGCCATGACCGGTTTTCCTCCCGGATGGAATGAACACGGACAAACGCTCTTCTGGGCTTACCTTTCGATGGGGGTTTTCTTTTCCGCCATTCTCTTCAGTCGTGTGGTTTATCCTGTGATCGAGAAGATCATGTGGGGGGTGGCCCTCCTCACCCTTTTTGGGCTCGTCGTCGCCGCGACTCATCCGGAGGTGAGAGACTCGATTCCCCGGTTTCTTCTGGGGGTCTTTCGGCCGGAGCCTTTATCTCGTCCCTGGGATCCCAGAGATGCCACGAAGCTTCTCACGGCCATCACCTTTGCCGGTCTCGGAGGTTTCTGGACTCTTTTTTACTCCTA
>CAZMFE010000073.1:0-2149 GCA_964565495.1 uncultured bacterium | reverse complement strand
GGCTGAGAGACAAAGGGGTTGGGATGGCGGCCCGTGTCGGGAGGGTCACCAGTCCCCTGACAGGAAAAGAGGAACTGATTCCGGATGTCGGATTCACCTTTCGCGGGACACCTGAGGAGTTAAAACGGGTGAGCCAATGGAAAAAATTCCTGATCTTTGACAGCGGGGTTGGGATTTTTGGAAACATTGTCACGACTCTCCTCACCTGTCTTTTGGCCTTTACTCTTCTTCACCCTAAAGGACTCCTTCCCCAGGGTTATGAGCTGGCGGTCGTCCAGGCCCGCTTCTTTGAGGTCAGTTGGGGAGCCGTCGGAAGTCTTTTGTTTCTCTTTGTGGCCGCGGCGTTTCTCTCGGACACTTGGCTCACGACCCTCGATGCCGTGAGCCGGATCCAGGCCGATTTTCTCCATAGTTTTTTTCCTCTGGCGAAGGAAAAAAGTTTCCGCTGGTGGTATTATTTCTTTGTGATCCTCTTGACGGCCGTCACATCCCTCACCATGCCGTTGGCGGAGCCGGGAGCCCTGATTCTCCTTTCCGCCGTGTTAGGGTTTATGGGGACGGTCATCTTCACCTTCGCTCTTTTATTTCTTAATCGATATCTCCTGCCTCAACTCGTCCCTTCCGGCGCTCTTCCGGGAAAGACGGTCAATCTTCTTCTAGGGATCAGTGGATGTTTTTATCTCCTCCTCGCCCTTGCCTATTGCCTTGCTTCAAGAACGGCGCCATAATGGACGCCGGTTTCCCTTGGAAGAATGAATCGTAAATTCCTCAACCTTTTTCTCGTGAGCACCCTCCTTCTGCTTACGGGAATGATGGGACGAGCGGGCCAAGGGGAACTCAAGCCTGAAATTCGTCTCAAGCTTTACAATGAGGCGATCCGTCATTACGAGAAGGCGAAGTCTTTTCATGCCCAGGGTCGGCCCGAAGAAGCGCTTCGGGAGATCCGAAAAGCCACAAAAGTGGTTGGTCGATTCCCCGAGGCTTACGGTCTGGCGCGAACGATTCATCTCGAGCTGGGTAACGCGAGGGAGGCAAAGGCCAACGAGGATCTCTTCGAGCTTTACGAAGGGGATAAGGGGGCCTCGCTTTATCGGCTTCGGGACCGGATGATTCAAGAGATCGCCTTCCGCGAGAAGGTCGCCCCGCCCCCTGACCTTCAGGTGATTCCGACACTCGCCCTCTCCGCTCTCTTGATTGGGATTTCGATCTTTGGAATGGCCTACGAATATCGCAGGCTTACCTCTGGACCCGAAGAGCGCTCGGAGGTGGACCGCCTCTTTCTCGCGCCTTTTCCGAGTGAAGAGGGGAAGGAGGTTCGTCCGAGCCTGGTTTTTAGAGGGTGTGTCCTCTTCCTGCCCGGTCCTTTTCTTTTTTCGCTTCTCGTCTTGCTCGGTTTTCGGAATTATTCGGACCTTCTCCCCGCCTTTTTGTTTAGCTTTTTGATCATGGATCTGGCGATCTATTTGATCTTCTTCGCTGATCTCTCAGACTTGGGCGGGCTTCGGAAGCCCGGAGGGGCGGCGTAAGAACTGCTCGACGATCAATCGAGCGGCTCGGTCCGTGGCGCCCGGCACCCCAAGTTTCTCGCAGACTTCTTGGAGCTCCCCTTTCAATCTTTCCCGGAGTGAATAATTCTCGAGAATCACTTTGGCCTCGTGGGCGATTTTCTCAGGCTGAGCGAGGTGTTGGATAAATTCCGGGACGAGGTGCCGGCCCGCGAGGACATTCACGAGGCCAAGGTAGGGGATTCGAACAAGGCGCCGGCCCAGGAAGAAGGTGGAGGCGCTGGCTTTGTAAAGAAGAAAATAGGAGGTCCCAAGGAGCGCAGTTTCTAGTGTCGCTGTGCCTGAGGCCACGAGGGCGAAATCGGCGGCATGAACAATATCGTAAAGACGGTCTTGGGTCCGTTCGAGAGGAAGATCAGGGAATCGCTGGAGGATTTCGTCATAAACTCCTTGAGAGACGTGCGGCGCCTGAGTCATAAAAGACTTTAAGTGAGGAATTTCTTTCGCGAGAAGACGCGCCGTCTCTAGCATGATCGGGAGGATCCGTCTGACTTCCGGTTCGCGGGAGCCGGGGAGGAGGGCCATCACCGGGTCTTCGGGTTTCAAGCCAAATTCGGACCGGAGTTGGGGCCGAGGTTTGGAGG
>CAZMFE010000072.1:0-5693 GCA_964565495.1 uncultured bacterium | reverse complement strand
GGGAAACCCCGTCCCTGTTTTTGCCTGTTAGCGTTAGGGCCAGCTAAAGGAATACAACCTTTTTTCAGGGGTGGGTAAAATGGAATTGATGGGAAAAAAGATCGAAAAGAAGACCCTCGCCAATGGAGGATTCGGCGCTAGGCTTCGTGGAATCCGAAAGCAGCGGAGCCTCACCCAGGAGGAGCTGGGCAAGGCCGTGGGGGTCTCAAAGCGGGTGATCGCTTATTATGAGATCGAATCCCCCTATCCGCCCATCCATTTGACGGCCCAGCTTGCCGAGACCCTCCAAGTCAGTGCGGATGAGCTTTTGGGCCTGAAACCTACAAGACGTGAGTTCTCCCCGGAAGAGCTTTCCCTGTGGAGACGGTTTAAGAAGGTACGGGGGCTCTCCCTCCGCGATCAGAAGACCGTTTACTCCCTCATCCGGGCCCTTGTGGTGAAGCGTGAGGCTTCAAGAAGGCCTGAGTGAAACCAACGGATCTTCTCCTCGCCTTACTGGACAAAGCGAGGGTTGGGGATGAATTCGATCAGGCGTTTGAGGAATTGGTGAGGCTCGGATACCTGGAGGTCTCAGGCGTCAACGAAAAAGGAGAATGTCAGTACCGCCTGACGCCAAAGGCCCTTTCGAAATAAAATTTATTCCTTCGCCTCATTCTTATCTTTCTCTTCCCGTTTCTCACCAAGCTTCTTGTCCAAGACGCCCTCGGCCCGACCGAGGCCTTCTCCTTTCTTTTCAAAGGCCTGGCGGGCGAAGCGGACTGTGCGTGCTTGAGATTCGTGGTAGTTCTCAAGACTCCGGAAGGCTGCGGAAAGAAGCTCTTCTTTCTCGAAGGGCTTCATGAGGAAACCATCGACCCCGAGTTCCCGGGCCCTCTTTTCGACCTTCTCATCCGGGTAGGCCGTGATGACAATCATGCGGGGGCGGTAGTTTTGAGTGTGCTTGGGGTAGTCTTCCAGTAAATCCATTCCTGACATCGGACCCAAGCGCACATCCATAATAATCAGCTCTGGCTTTTGCTCCTTGATGTAATTCAAGCCCTGATTGGCCGAGGTGGCTGTGAGGACGAGGTAGCCCCGAAGGAGCGTGGTGAAGGCATTGCCCAAGGTGTTCACCACTCCCAAATCGTCATCCACGATGAGGATACTAATCATTTTTCTCCTGCCAGAGGGGAAGGCCGAGGGTAAAGGTCGTGCCTTCGCCGGGTTTGCTTCGACAGGTGATCCGGCCTCCAAAGTTCTCGACAATCAATTTGCATTGATTGAGACCGATCCCTTGCCCTTTCTTTCCTTTCGTCGTGAAGCCGAAATCAAAAATCCTCGGTAATATATCGGCCGGAATCCCCCGGCCTGTATCGGCGAAATCAATCTTGAGGAAGCCCGGGTCTTCAGGGTCCACTCGGGCCTTGATCGTGATTTTCTTCTCCGGGACTTCGTCCATCGCATCAATGGCGTTTTTAAAAAGATTCACGAAGACCTGGGCCAAAAGCGTCGGGTTTCCCTTCACCGGGGGAAGCCCCCGGGGAACGTCCTCTTCCACCGGGACCTGATGGTGCTCGCGGTGGAGCTCCATCCCAATGAGGGCGCGGGAGTCCTTGAGAAACATCTTGAGATCCAGGGGGCCGATTGTTTTTTGATCCTCTTTCTGCATTTTGTTCAAGGTGTCGATCACGAGGTGAATGTGGTGGGAATGGAGCTTCAGGCTTTTGGCGATGGAACGGAGCTCTTTTAACGCTTCAAGGTATTTTGTCCGCTGATCGGGAGCCAGTTTCTTTTCTTCTGATTCGAGGATCTCCACCAGGGCGACAAAGACATCCTTCTCGAGGTCCTCGATCCCGTGATAAATGGGGAGGAGCGGGTTGAAGACTTCGTGGGCGATCCCCTTCACCAGATCCGCCACAAAGGCCATCTTCTCCCGGTGGATGAGCTCAAGCTGCATCGCCTCGATCTTTTTCCTTGCCTCGATCGATTCGTGGTAGAGCCGGGCGTTATTAAGCGCAATCGCCACTTGCCCCGCCACGGTGGGGAAATAATCCATCTCTTCTTGAGTGTATTCCTGATCCGAGCGCTTTTTTCCAAGCGTGAGAAGCCCGATCAGCTCCTTCTGGAGAGTGAGGGGGATTGCGACACTGGCCCCGAGCTTTTGAAGGGCCGTGGAAACCAGGAGGGGAAGCCTCCCATAGGTCTCCTCTAATTCCAGATCAAGGACCTCTTGATGAGCGCGGAAGTATTGGATGAGGGGGTCATTGGCAGAGTAATTCCCTTTCCCCCCCGGACCCACAAGTCCAAAGGAATTGAGGATGCGGTAATCCTCCTCGTTTTTTAAAAGGATCACGCCCGTCTCCGCCCGAAGGGATTCCCGGAAGGTCTCGAGGATCATCCTGGCGACTTGATGAAGGTCCAGGATCGTAATGATTTTCTCCGAGAGGCGGGCGAGAATCTTACGGAAGTCTTCTTTCTTTTGAAACAGAAACCGGTCCGTCACGTGCACCAGTGCGGCCTTCACGGGATCGTAAAGGAGGATCGCGAGAAAAACAGAGAGGCCGGTCGAAACCATCGGAGCGAATCTTAAATACTCGCCCAGGTAACGTTGGGAGAGGGTTGTCATCACCGCCACCAAGGCCATCGCCATCGAAAAGAGCCCCGCAAAGACAAGGGTCTTTTTGATGATGACTTCGATATCCAGGAGTTTGTATTTGACGATCGCGATCCCGATCACCACGACATAAGCCAGGATGGTGTAATTGCCGAAGGGGTAAAGAGGGAAGATGAGGTAATCGTAATTAATCAAATAATTCGTGACCCCTCCCGAATAGCCGACCAGGCTTGCGGCCAAAAAATATTGAATTTGCTTCCGTTTCGGCCCCGTGCTTTCTCGTACGCTCTGGAAGAGTTCAAAATAGACATAAAGGATGCTCCCCACGAAGATGAAAACGTGCAGGGGATAGAGCAGGCGCGGTTCGGTGACAAAGAAGTCAAATTGGGGTCTGAAACTTGTGGACAAAAACCAGGGCGTGAAATCCAAGACGATAAAAATGCCTGCCAGAAGATAAAGAAGCCAGACCCAGGCCCTCCGGGATTTGTATTTGTAAAGAAAAAGAAGGACAAAGTGCACATAGACGGCTGGCAAAAGAATGGCCCAAACGTGAAGGAGACGGCACCACACAAGCGCCAGGGCTTGGGTGGGGGCGTAGATATTGAGGACGAGGAAAAAACTCCAGAGACCCACGCAAAGCGCCCAAAAGGCATAAAGCAAATTCAAACGCTTGTCCCTTCCTTTTGTGTAGACAAACCAAGCCAGGAAGAGGGTGGTGACGCTGGTTAAGGCGGAGACAAGCGCGTAGTGGGTCTTAAACACAGGCCCGGGCCTCGAGAATCTCCCAATGGCGCTTCAAGGCGTATCGCTTGAGCCTTCGATCAGGCGAGATAGCGATCGGGCATCCGACGGCTTTAAGCATGGGAAGGTCCGAGAAACTGTCCGCATAAGCCGCGCTTCGGTTGAGGTCAATTCCATATTTTTGGGCCAGTTCTTTCATGATCTTCACTTTATTTTCCCCTTCGAGAATCTCCCCTTCCCAAGCGCCGGTGTATCGGCCGTCCGCCACGGAGAGCTGGGTTGAGAAACACCGCTCGATTTGAAACTCACGGCCAATGGGCTCGGTGAGGCTTGAAAGACTCCCGGTGAGCGCAAAGACAAGCTCGTCTTTCGCTTTGTGACGATCGACCCTTCGCTTCATCCAGGGGCGGAGGTATTTCGTGCGGATTTCCTCCGAGGCCTGAGAGAAGATGCGATCAATCTCAGGTTTAGGCCGGAGGGAAAGGGTTTGGTAACACCGGGCTCGGAGCTGGACGCTTGAGCGCACCAGACCAAGCTTGTAAGCCAAAAACCACCCAAAGATTCTTGCCGCCTCGAATTGAGAAAGCAATTTTTCTTCCCGCAGTATCTTTGACAATACTTCTTGGGTCTGGCAATCCACCAGGGTCCCATCGATGTCGAAAAAAGCCGCCTGTCTCATCGCAAGGTTTCTCGCAATAACTCCTTGTGTCGCCTGGCCACATCCTCGGGGATGCTGAGCCTGGGCCTTTGGACACTCTCGTCCCAGTCCTCACCGGCCATCCTCCTCACCTTCTCCATAATCCGAAACGCGATCTCCTGAAGTTCGTCATCCTCGAGGTCTTTGTACCTCCTTTGGCGCCCCGATTTTCTGAAGAAAATGTCGTGAAACTCAGGATTCTGGGGAGAGATATAAATTCGGTCTCCCACGTAGATATCGCACTTCTTCAGTCGGGGAATGCGTTTGTGAGGAGGGAGGATTTCATAGGTCCCTTTCATCGCCACAGGCATCACCGGCACCCCCGCCTGGATGGCGAGCTTCACAAAACCGGGCTTGGGGGTGAGCATTTTGCCGGTCCTCGAGCGGGTCCCTTCGGGATAAATAACGGCCAGTCTCCTTTGGGTTTTCAGGTGCCACATTAACTCCTTGAAGAATCTGTATCCGGGCCTGTCGCGATCCACGTAAATAATAATATCGAGTTTCATAAACCAGCCTACAAAGCTGCGTTGGTCCAGGCTTTTTACCGCGATAAAGACCGTCTGCTTTTTTAGGACGGAGGCCAGGATAAAGAAGTCGAAGTAGCTTAAATGGTTTGAAACGACAATGGCCGGCTCGTCCATAGGGATTTTGTCGAAGCCATAGACCTTCCCAAGCCAGAGGCGCCACATAAAAAAGACAAGAAGCCTCAAGGAACGGAATCGAATGCGCCTCATGAGGCGGTAGCGGAGGGCGATGAAATGAAGTGATAAATTTCTGTAACGGGAAACGAGTTTTCTTGCGAATCGGTAGCGGACCTTGAAAAGGTAAAAGGAAACCCGCCGGTACCGAGCAAGCAGGCGACGAGACAGGCGGTACCACAGCCACGCCAGGTGGAGGGCAGGCGGTGAGGGGTTCATTCGGTAAGGGTTAGGCCAATTTCACGAATTCCCTTTCCATTCGAGTGAGGCAATCCTCCAGTTGAGTCAAAAGCTTTCTGAGTTTCCTATTTTCAAATACTTCCCTTTCGCTTTCATTGTGGAAGCCCGCCACGAGTCTCTTCATCTCGGAGCAGATCCGCTCCATCTCGCCCTCCCGGCTTGGAGCGCGGCTCGTTTCGCTCAAGGCTTTTTCGATCGTGGCAAGAAAACGGTCATAGTCAAAGGGTTTGAGCACATAGCCCGCGACCTCCAGTTCGATGGCCTCAAGGGGCACGTCTTCGCTTGCGTAACCGGTGATGACGATAATCGGAGTGGCGGGTAAATTCCCGGCCCTTTCCTTTTCCCTGATTTTCTTAATGGTTTCAACGCCGCTTTGCTCCGGCATCCGGATATCGACCATCACGAGGTCAAAGCGCTCGGTTTTAAACTCCTCCACCGCCTCGACCCCGTTCTTACAAGCTCGGACCTCATAGCCCTTGGACTCTAAAAGGTTGAGTACGGTTTTCAAAACCAGCGGATCATCATCCACAAGTAGAATTTTGTTTTTCATCACTCACCTCGGCCCTGTTTTCTTCGGAAAATACGGGTTTTTCAACGTTATCGGCTATCTAGGATAACACAAGAGAAGGGCGGGCAGAAGCGGCGGTCTCTCGGAACGAAGTTTTACACAAGCCCCTTTATTTCTTGGAGGAGGGCGTCGATGTGGATGGGCTTGTTGAGGCAG
>CAZMFE010000071.1:0-5713 GCA_964565495.1 uncultured bacterium | reverse complement strand
TCTCGAAAATCGATTGCAAGACCCCCGCCAAGAAATTGTACTCTTGAACAGCGGATTTGCGCTCTGGTTGGCCGGAGTTGTCTCCTCCCTTGAACAAGGGATTGAAAAGAGCCGATGGGTGCTTCGAACCGGACGGGCGAGGGACGTTTTAGCCGGTTTGAGGCGCCTCACTCGGGCCAAGGACTAGACCATGATCTTGAGCGATATTTTGACGCACAAACGCAAGGAAGTGGAAGAGCTTAAGCTCCGGTATCCTTTGAAACGGCTTCAAGAGGCAGTCGCGGCACGGAATGGCGTCGTCCACCGCGATTTTAAGAAGGCAATCTCGGAACCTCACCGGATCAATCTCATTACCGAAATCAAAAAGGCTTCTCCGTCCGAAGGCATTTTAAGGGAAGATTTTCAGCCGCTTCGCCTCGCCGCCCTTCTGGAATATGCTGGAGCCGCGGCCCTTTCGGTCTTGACCGAAACCCGTTTCTTTAAAGGAAGATCGAGTTATCTCAAAACCATCCGCCAGGTCACGCAGATTCCGATCCTCAGGAAAGACTTTATCCTCGACGAATACCAGCTCTACGAATCGAGGGTCCTCGAGGCCGACGCCGTTCTTCTTATCGCTTCGCTCCTGACCCACGAGGAACTTGCGAAATTTTTGGGGCGATGTCGGGAGATTGGCTTAGAGGCGCTCGTGGAAGTCCACACGGAGGAGGATGTCAAAAAAGCGGTCAAGGCGGGAGCTGAGATCGTTGGCGTGAACAACCGAAATCTCCAGACGTTGGAAGTCGATGTCCACCGGGCCGAGCGGCTTTTGAGCCGTATCCCGAAACAGGCGACGGTGGTGATCGAGAGCGGTTTCAAAGACCACGAGGGACTGTTGCGGTATAAAAGTCTGGGGATCCATGCCTTTCTGGTCGGAACCAGTTTGATGAAGGCTCAAGACATTGTGGGGAAAGTCCACGAACTTCTCAAAGGAAAGGGGAGCCCAAATGCCTAAGGTCAAGATTTGCGGAAACACCCGTGCGGAAGACGCTCAATTAGCCGCCTCCCTGGGAGCGGATTACCTGGGACTCATCTTTGCCGAAAGCAAGCGCCGCGTCTCCCCGGAGGCGGCTCGGACCATCCTGCAGTCTTTGCCGAACTTTAAAAACTTTGTGGCGGTTTTCTCCAATCAACCCAAGGAGAAGGTGGAAGAAATCGCCCACGATCTGGGAATTCGTATCCTTCAGTTCCACGGCGAGGAAACCGCCCTTTATTGCCACTCCTTCATGGAAAAGGGGTATGAGGTGATTAAGACCTTCCGCATCAAGGATCAAATGAGCTTGAAACGGATCGACGAATATAATGTCAGTACCTTTCTTTTTGACACCTTCTCTCCCGAAGGAAAAGGGGGGACGGGAATCCCTTTCGATTGGGAATTGATCGAGGACCGCCCTTACGTTCATGAAAAACTTTTTTTGGCCGGCGGCCTCAACGTCACCAATCTCCGAATGGCGATTCAGAAAATCCGACCCTTCGCTGTCGATGTCGCCAGCGGGGTTGAAGCCCGACCGGGAGAGAAGGATCCTAAAGTTCTCGAGGAGTTTATTCGGATCGCAAAGGAGGGCGAGCGCGCTTGGCTTCGAAAGTGAATTTTATCGATAAAGTCCTTGCCCGAATCGACCGGCTCGATCGGGAAAGCGTCCACGGTTACGTCTCCGGTCTCGTTCGGGAAAGAAAGGAAATTGAACAGATTCTGGATCAAGTGAACGAGGGAATCCTCCTCTTGGACCGCGATGGAATCATGAAGTTTGCCAATCGGCAGGCCTTTCTCTGGCTGGGTTTCCAGCGCTTTTTTAAGGGCCGTTCCGCGATCGACGAACTCGTGGAGGAACCGCTCGTAAGACGCTTCATCTTGGATCGCCTCAAACGGCCGGAGGAACCCGCCTCGGAGGAATTTCAAGTCCTCATTCCTAGAGAAATGTTCCTTCGAATCCATTGGAGTCCTCTCAAGATTGAAGACGGCTCAGAAGTCCTCGTGAGGATTGAAGACCTCACCCAAGAAAGAGATCGGAACGCGGAAGAAGCCCAGGTCCGGAATGTCGAAGGGCTGGTGCGGCTCGCCGCCGGAGTGGCTCATGAGATCGGAAACCCCCTCAACGCGATTCAGATCCATATCGGGCTTCTGAAGGATGAGATTTCGAAACTTACAAAGGTAAGACAAAATGAGTTCCGGAGATTGACGGAGGTCATTGCCTCCGAGACAAGACGGCTAGACCAGATCGTCCGTTCTTTTCTTCGGGCGACGCGGCGCCCTCCCCTTCGTTTTCGACTGGAGTCGCTCAACGACATTCTGGAAGAGGCCGTCGATTTTCTTCGTCCTGAGATGACTAAGAGAAAGACCCGTCCGAAGATAACCCTGGATAAAAAATTACCTCCTTTTCTTTTGGATCGGGACCGCCTTCATCAAACCTTCATCAACTTAATCAAAAATGGTATGGAGGCCATGCCTAAGGGGGGAACACTGAACATTTCGACTTCGTTGCGTGAGAAACTCTGTCTGGTTCGTTTTGAGGACGAGGGGAAAGGGATTGAGGAGCAGGACCTGCCCCATATCTTTGAGTCTTATTACACCACGAAGGAAGAGGGTTCGGGCCTCGGTCTCACGCAAGTCTATCAAACGGTCCGCGAGCATGGGGGGAGGATCGATGTGAAAAGCACTCCCGAGAAGGGGAGCATTTTCACGCTCGTTCTCCCCGTGCGACAGGAGCGCCTTTCACTTCCTCAACCTCGTAACCCCTCTTCATCAGAGGAGAATCGAAGATGAGCGCGATTTGGCCAACGATCTTGGTGGTTGACGATGAGAAAAACACTCGAGAAGGTCTGAAAAAGTTTCTCGAGGCCAGAGATTTTGATGTTACAACCGCAGCCGGGGGAGAAGAAGCTCTCCGCCAAATTGAGAAGGAAAAACCCGATATCGTTCTCGCCGATCTCCGGATGCCTGAGATGGATGGAATGACGCTTCTGGAAAAGATCGAGGCGAAATATCCGGAAATTTCGGTGATTGTCCTTACCGCCTACGGAACCGTCGAGAATGCCGTGAAGGCGATGAAACAAGGGGCCTTCTATTACCTGACAAAACCTGTCAACCTCGAGGAACTTGAGTTTTTAGTCAAAAAAGCGCTTACCCAACAAAGCCTTCAAGAGGAGAATCGAGAACTTCGACGAGAACTATTTCGAGAACGTTTCGAAGAGGGAAACATTTTGGCTCACTCCGGCAAGATGAAGCAGGTGCTGGAGATGGTGGACCGCGTGGCACCCACTCGATCCACCATTCTATTGCAGGGGGAGAGTGGAACGGGAAAGGAACTTTTGGCTCATCGGATCCACGAGCTGAGTCCTCGGCGAAAGGAAGCTTTCCTCGCGGTGCATTGTGCGGCTTTAACAGAGACTCTCCTTGCCAGTGAACTCTTCGGTCACGAAAAGGGAGCTTTTACAGGGGCGACCGAGAGACGCTCGGGGCGTTTCGAGCTGGCGAACGGAGGAACCCTTTTCTTGGATGAAGTGGCAGAGATCCCCCTCGAGATGCAGGTGAAACTACTCCGAGTTCTTCAAGAAGGAGAGTTCGAACGAGTCGGCGGGACCAAAACCATTCGCGTGGACGTTCGTCTGATTTGTGCCACGAATAAGGACTTGGCCCAAGAGGTTCGCCAAGGACGATTTCGGGAGGATCTCTTTTATCGGATCAATGTCATTCTCATTAAGGCTCCACCGCTCAGAGAAAGACGGGAAGATGTCCGGCCCCTCGCCGAACACTTTGTCCGTTACCTCAGCCGAGTCAACGGTAAATCCATCGAAGGAGTCGATCGTGAGGTTTACGAACGTTTGGAGTCTTACGCTTGGCCGGGAAATGTTCGGGAACTCAAAAATGTGGTGGAGCGGATGGTGGTTTTATCCCAGGGGCCAAGGCTCACGGTGGCTAATGTCCCTGAGGACTTAAAATCCGGATTGGGTGTCATGGGCGCGGATGGGGATCCCTCCTTAGGCACTAATTTGGATTGGAAGCCCGAGACCTCCAATTTGCAGGAAATGGAAAAAGAACTCATTCGAGTGAGGCTTCAGGAGTGTCGAGGAAACAAATCCCTTGCCGCAAAGAAATTAGGAATTTCGAGACGGACCCTTTACCGCAAGATTGAACAATATCAAATCCATTAATCCTCATTCTGTGTCAAAGGGATACAAAAAATGAGAGAATATAAACCAGGTTCAATTGAGATAATTTTATTTATCTCTAACCTACTTAAATCAAAGAGGTTAGGACTCATGCCTCTGCTCCATTTTGGCACGCCAATTGAACTATTAAACAGAGAAGAGAAAGGAGGCCTTTAATGGCTAAAGTTATTGGAATTGATCTAGGAACCACTTTTTCTTGTATGGCAGTGATGGAGGGAGGAGAGCCCAAAGTCATCCCCAGCCGCGAGGGAAATCGAACCACTCCCTCGGTAGTGGCTTTCACGAAAGGGGGAGAGCGGCACGTGGGGCTTGCCGCAAAACGCCAAGCCGTTACGAACCCGGAAAACACTGTTTTCAGTGCGAAACGCTTCATCGGAAGGCGTTTCGACGAGGTCCAGAGAGAAACCCAGCTTGTCCCTTTTAAAATCCAACGAGGCAAGCATGACGACGCCATCATCTGGATTCCTGGTGAAAATCGCACCTTTACCCCCCAGGAGATCTCTGCCATGGTTCTTCAAAAACTCAAGGCGGACGCAGAGGCCTATTTAGGGGAAGAAGTCAAACAGGCAGTCATCACGGTGCCCGCCTATTTCAACGATTCCCAGCGACAGGCGACTAAGGATGCAGGTCAGATCGCGGGCCTCGAAGTGTTGCGCATTATTAACGAGCCCACAGCAGCCTCCTTGGCTTACGGCCTTGATAAGAAGAAGGATGAAAAGATCGCCGTCTACGATTTAGGCGGAGGGACCTTTGACATTTCGATCCTTGAAATCGGCGAGGGCGTTTTCGAAGTGAAAGCCACCAACGGAGATACCCATCTCGGCGGCGATGACCTTGACCAAAGAATCATTGAATGGCTGGTAACAGAGTTTAAAAAACAAGAGGGAATTGATCTCACCAAGGACCGGATGGCCCTGCAGCGCCTCAGGGAAGCCGCAGAAAAAGCCAAATGTGAGCTTTCCACCTCCCTCACGACGGAAATCAACCTTCCTTTTATCACCGCCGACGCAAGCGGTCCGAAACATCTCTTGATGACCCTTACGCGAGCGCGGCTGGAGCAGTTGGTGGGAGACCTGATTGAGAAAACTGTGGGGCCCTGCGAACAGGCTCTCAAGGATGCAGGCTTAGGGCCCAACAATATCGATGAGGTCATCCTGGTTGGAGGCCAAACCCGGATGCCGGCCGTGGTGGATAAAGTCAGGAAGATATTCGGAAAAGAGCCCCATAAGGGAGTGAATCCAGACGAGGTGGTCGGAGTCGGAGCGGCGATTCAGGCGGCGGTATTGAAGGGGGAGGTTCGGGACATCCTCCTCCTGGACGTGACACCCCTGTCACTTGGGATTGAGACGTTGGGGGGGGTCATGACAAAATTGATCGAACGCAATACCACCATCCCCACGCGGAAGGCCGAAATATTCAGTACCGCGGCCGACAACCAGACCGCGGTCACGGTGAAGGTCCTTCAAGGCGAGCGGGAGATGGCCGCGGATAATCGGCTCCTCGGGAT
>CAZMFE010000070.1:0-5732 GCA_964565495.1 uncultured bacterium | reverse complement strand
GACCCGCGATATTTTCTTAAAAGACTTCCCCATGGTGGATTTTTTCTTTATGTATGAATCCGACTTGTCCTTTCCGGGATTCGTTCGGGTGGTGAATCAGAAAGCTCCGCTCGCCGAATTGGCTCAGCTTCTCGTGAATGGACAATCTGAAAAATTTCATCTTACGGCTCGTCAGTTGCCGAGCGGCGAGGATCTCAATATCATTTCTGCCCATGATTTGATCACCTCATCCGATTTAGCCGAGAACGGCAAAATCGGTTCCTACCATTCCTTCCCGCCACCGGGAACGCGGTTTAGCACGGTTTTGTCCAATCGCGGTTGTCGGGCCCAGTGTACTTTCTGCAGCGTCAGAAATTTCAATGGTCCGGGAGTCCGGAGCCGGTCGGTGCAGTCCGTGATCGATGAGCTTTTGATGTTACGACAGGACTACGGGGTGGGTCACATCATGTGGCTGGATGACGACTTCTTAAAGGACCACGAACGGGCCCTTCGGCTTTTTAACGAAATGGTTCGTCAGGATGTCGGCATCACGTGGGACTGCACCAATGGCGTCATTGCCTTTTCTTGCACCGAGGAGCTGATCGCGGCATCGGCAGAAAGCGGCTGTGTGGGCCTTCATATCGGAATGGAATCGGGCAATCCCCAGATCCTGAGAGAGATCAAAAAACCTGGCACGGTGGAGATCTTCCTCAGGGCAGCACAGGTTCTACGAAAATACGAGCAGATCAATTCTCGGGTCTTTCTCATGGTCGGTTTCCCTCACGAGACCTTCCGCATGGTTCAAGATACTTTCCGGGTAGCCCAGGAGATGAATCTGGATTGGTATATGATCACTCCGCTTCAACCCCTTCCCAATACTCCGATCTTTGGCCAAATGGCGGTGGAAGGACTCTTGGGCGCCGTCACCTTTGACGAGATTCGATTCCGTCTCGGAGCCCATGGGACGCAGCGCAAGGGGACCGAGAGAAAAGTCAATGTTTTTGCCACTGACTTTCAGCATATCTTTGAAGAAGCGGATCTCGATCAGGTCCCCACCAAACCCCAGATCAACCGTCTGTGGGCCTATATGAATTATCACCTCAATTTTGAGCGGCTCTTTCGGGAGAAACGTCCGGTCAAGCATGTTCAGATGCATCAATATTTCGGTTACATTGCCGATGTGGTGGCACCGGATGATGCCTTCGCTCATTACTTTCGAGGCTACCTCCATTGGAAAGTCTACGGGCGGAGCGAACCGGCTTGGATCGAGCGCTTAAAGGGGATTCTTGCCGAGAATCCTCATTGGCAGGAGCGGTTTGACGATTTCCGTCTCTCGGTGGAAGACTTAGAAACCGGAAATTTTCCAGACGGAGAGAGTCCCGAAAGAGTTTCGGAACGTCGAACGCCGCTCCAAAGTTTAGCGGAGAAATCATAATGTTACTTGGGGAACGGGAACGAATCAGAAAGGAACAAATGGCTCATTTGGCCGGGAAATACAACACCACCGGTTTCATGTATACCGAGTATCCCCATAAAAGTTTCTGGTCCCCGGAATTCGGGGAGGAAGGGTTTAAGACGGCTTTAAAAAATGTCTTCTCAAGGGGTAAAACGGCCCCGCTCTTGTTGTATGTCCACATCCCCTTCTGCGAACAGTTGTGTTGGTTCTGCACCTGTCACATGCTGATCACTCGAGAATATGAAAAGGTCAAAAATTACCTGGGGTGGCTCTATCGCGAGATTGACCTGCTTCGCGCCTTTTTTGAGGAGCATTCGATCCAGCCCAATTTTCGAGAAGTCCATTTAGGAGGCGGATCTCCCACCTTTGTTGATGAAAAGGATTTTGACGAACTCATTGAGAAGCTCCGCTCGATCGCCGACATCGGGCGACTCGATGAATTCTCCCTCGAAATCGATCCCCGGAAAGTCGATAAAGATCGGATGCGTTATTACCGTTCCCAGGGGATTAATCGGATCTCTTTCGGGGTTCAAGATTTTGATTTGGAGGTTCAGAAGGCCATCAATCGGGTACAACCGGCCGAGCTCATTGAGAACCTCATCACTCCTGAGATTCGAAACCGTTTTAGTCATGGTGTGAATTTTGATCTCATTTGCGGCTTACCGAAACAGACTCCTGAGACGATCCGAAAGACCTGCGAAAGGGCCATCCAAATGTCGCCCGATCGCATTTGCTTAAATTATCTTCATTACTCCCCCCAATTTGCCCCCCATCAGCAGATTATGTGGGATGGCCGCCAGGGTCGTCCGTCCCAGTTGCCCGACTTCTTTGAAAGAAAGATGATTTTTCTCGAAGCTCTAGACGTCCTGACGAAAAATGGCTATGTTCGTACCGGCTATGACCATTTCGCCAAGCCGACCGATGCCGTCGCGAAAGCGATGCAGGAAGGCAGGATGAAATGGAACGCCTTGGGGGTGACGGCCGGAAGGTATTCGGATGTGATTGGAATCGGCGTTCATAGCTACAGTACCCTCGGGGAATCCTATGCCCAGAGTTTTTATGAGCTTCTGGATTATCAGGAGGCCCTCGCGAAGGGGAGTTTCCCTGTCTTTCGCGGCCACCATTTGAGTCGCGACGATGTGATACGGCGCACCGTGATTCATACGCTCCGCAACTTCTTTTTCCTCGATTTTCGTGAGATCGAGGAAAGGTACGATATCGTCTTTAAAGAATATTTCAAAGAAGAGCTCGTCACCCTCGAAGAATTTGTCAAAGATGAAATTGTCGAACTCGCCGATGGATCAATCACCATCACTGAATTGGGACATCAGTTTGCGAACCTTGTCTGTCGGGATTTCGATAAATTTTATCAGGCCAATAAAAAAGCAAGAGATTTCGGAGCCTTCTTTGCCGAGGAGAAAACGATTGGGGACGAAGCGTCAGAGATTCGAAGGTCAGGGAAACTTTAATGGGTACCAGAATCAAAACGGGAAACAAAATATTGGCCAACCCAGTCCCTCTTTCTAAGGAGCAAATCCAGTTTTATGATGAGAATGGCTTTCTTGTGATTCCGGGAGTTTTTAACGAGCAGGTTTGTGAGACCATGCGGGGTCTTGCGGAGACGGTGGCAGACGAAGACTTTCGGGTGACTTTGAATATTCACCGAAAAATCAAGTTTTTCTGGGAGATCATGAGAGACCCCGTCCTTGTTTCGGTCGTCAGGACGGTTCAGAGACATAAGGTGGTGGGTCTGAATTCGCAATACCTGTATAAACGCGCGGGCACTCCCTATGCCCGACAATCGTGGTCGCCCCACCAAGACAGTGCCTACATCAATGCGAAGAAAGGAACCTATATCCAGGTTCACATTTTTATCGATCCACAAGACAAAGAAAATGGTGGATTATTTTATTACTCAGGTTCTCACCGGGAGGAGATCTTGCCCTACGAATATGTCAAGAGCTGGAAGGAAGAGTTTGACGAATTCGGAATCTCCCATCCAGGATGGGGCATCAAAGAAGTCCCGCCTCAGTATAAGAAAATGGATATCACCGGGCCCAAAGGGGGAGTTTGTTTACAGCATGGAAATGTCATCCACGGATCCTATCCGAATCTGACTGAAGATCGTTCCAGGGAACAGTATTCGATGGCCTACTTGAATGAAGGAGCATCGTTTTTGCGAGGTCGTACTTCAATCAAGGCAGCCGCCGCTTTAGAAGGATGAGCCGGATGAGGAGTCAATCCTTCTAACTTGTTTTTTCTTTCCGTTCGTCACTTACCTCTCCAACCCTTTGAACCTAGGATAATGAAATGGTTATCTTGGTAACAGGGGCTGCCGGCTACCTCGGTTCGATCCTCACTCCCCAGTTGTTGAATGAGGGGCACCGGGTGATCGCGATCGATAATTTCATGTATCAGCAGACCTCCCTTTTGGATTGCTGTGCCCATGACGGGTTGACTCTCATCCGCGGCGATGCTCGTGACAAGAATCTGATTGCGGAGCATCTGGCGACGGCGGATGTCATTTTCCCTTTGGCTTGCTACACGGGCGCTCCCCTTTGTACGAAAGATCCGGTGGGGGCCGAGACAACAAATTTGGGGGCGGTCAAGCTTATCCTTGAACTCCGAAGTAAGGAGCAGAGGGTTATTTTTCCCACCACCAACAGCGGCTATGGAATCGGACAGGAAGGGATTTATTGTGACGAAAAGACGCCCCTCAAGCCGATTTCTTTTTATGGTCGTCTGAAGGCGGATGCGGAGAAGGAGGTTTTGGACCGAGGGAATTCGGTGACGCTTCGACTGGCTACAGCCTTCGGGATCAGCCCGAGGATGCGCCTTGACCTTCTGGTCAATGATTTTGTTTACCGGGCTCTCAATGACGGTTTCCTGGTTCTGTTTCAGGCCCACTTTAAAAGAAACTACATCCATGTTCGGGATGTTGTGAAAGCCATGGTTCATTGCTTGAGACATTTTGATAAAATGAAAAATGAGCCTTACAATGTCGGCCTGAGTGACTGTAATCTCAGTAAACGGGAATTGTGTGAGGAGATCAAAAGGCAAATTACAAGCTTCTACTTCGTCGAAGCTGAAGTCGGAGAAGATCCCGATCAGAGAAATTACATTGTCAGCAATGAGAAAATTGAGCGGACCGGTTTCAAACCCAGTTTTTCCTTGCAACAGGGAATCGCTGAATTGCTCAAAGGCTACCGGATCGTCAAACGGAATCAATACGCTAATGCTTAAATTCTCTCACAACAAACTGGATCAAGAAACGGCCATCCGTCTTTATCAATGTATGCTCAAAATCCGGATGACGGAGGAGAAAATCGCAGAGATCTATCCTTCAGATAAGATCCAAAGCCCGATTCACCTTTGCGTGGGACAAGAAGCGGTTTCAGCGGGGGTGGCACAGGCCCTTGAAAAGGAGGACCACATTTATGGCAGCTACCGGGGCCACGGGATCTACCTTGCGAAGGGGGGGGATTTAAGAAAACTCTTCGCTGAGCTTTACGGGAAGGCGACAGGGTATGCCAAAGGGAAAGGGGGTTCCATGCACGCCGTGGCGTCCGAAGTTGGTTTGATGGGCTGCACAGCGATTGTGGCAAGCCAGATTCCCGTGGCGACCGGCGATGCCCTGGCCTCTCGCCTGCAGGGACGTCCTCGGATTGTAGCCGTCTTTTTTGGAGATGGGGCCGTGGATGAAGGGGTCTTTTTTGAAAGTATCAATTTCGCTATGCTCAAAGGACTTCCCATCCTCTATGTTTGTGAGAATAATCACTATGCCATTCATTCCACGGTATCGGAGCGACACAAGCAGACGGAACTTTTCCGGATCGGCGAGGGGCTCGGTCTCGCCGGACGTCGATTTGAGGGGAATGATGTGACGGAGGTTTATTCGCGCATGAAGGAGGCCTGTCAATGGGTGAAAGAAGGGAGAGGACCCCTTCTTTTGGAATTTATGACCTACCGTTGGTGCGAACATGTGGGGCCCAGGATGGATCACGGAGAATCCTACCGGGATCAAGAGAAACTAAAGCAGGCTTTGCATCATCATCCCCTGCAAAAGGCAAAACAGGATTTGGTAAAAAAATTCGGGATTACGGAAGAGATGATCTCCGGGTGGACCGATTCAATTCGGAAGGAAATTGAGAAAGCGGTTGTCTTCGCTGAAGAGAGCCCCTTTCCGAGTCCCGAGAGTTTGTATGAAGACGTTTATGCCGGGGCGGGTGATTGACATGAGTCTTATGACTTACGGGCAGGCGATGTGTGATGCGCTTCATGTCGCGATGGAGGAGGA
>CAZMFE010000069.1:556-5906 GCA_964565495.1 uncultured bacterium | reverse complement strand
CTTCGTTTATCCAGATTACCGAGGGAAAAGTCCACGACGTCAATGTCTTGGACGACCTCATTCCGGAGCCCGGTTCCTTCTACGTCCTGGATCGCGGTTATCTGGATTTCGAGCGTCTCTATTCTCTCCATCAAGCCCTGTCCTTCTTTGTGATTCGCTCCAAAAGCAATTTCCAATTCCGAAGACTCTACTCGCACCCAGTCGACAAATCCACCGGATTGATCTCGGATCAAACGATCCTGCTCACGACTTACTATTCGGCCCAGGCCTATCCGGAGAAACTCCGGCGCGTTCGTTACTTCGATGCCGAAACAGACAAGCGTCTTTCATTTCTGACAAACAACTCTCTCTTGCCCGCTTTGACGATTGCTCAGCTTTACAAATGCCGCTGGCAGGTGGAACTGTTTTTCAAATGGATCAAGCAGCACCTGAGAATCAAAGCCTTTTACGGCACCTCAGAAAATGCCGTCAAGACTCAAGTCTGGACCGCAGTCTCAGTTTATGTGCTGGTGGCCATTCTCAAAAAGCGGCTGGGACTCGACCACAGCCTTTACACAATTCTACAGATTTTGAGCGTCACCCTATTTGAGAAAGTGCCCATGCTACAAGTGCTTACGGACTTTGACTACGAAACCGAATACCGCGAAAACCCTAACCAGTTGCTGTTATTCAACTAATGTTGGGACACTTGTGAAAAGTTTCATATAATGACTTCTCGATGATTCCCTTTCGCGATGCCAATCCTTCGTACCGGCTTCCCATTGTGACGGTGGGTCTCATCGCTGTCAACACCGTTGCCTTTTTCTGGGAATTGAAGCTCGGGGCGAACCTCGAAGGCGCCCTTTTTGAATTAGGCGTTGTCCCGAACAAATGGCTTCTCCCTCGTCAAACAGCCGGCCTCGCTCTCCCCCAGCTTTTCTTTCCCTATCTGATTTCCCTCTTTCTCCACGGCGGCTGGTTTCATCTGGTAAGCAATATGTGGTGGCTCTGGATCTTCGGAGACAATATTGAAGACCGGCTCGGTCACCTCCGATTCCTCTTCTTCTATCTCGTTTGTGGCCTCCTCGCCGGAGTTGTCCACACCGCTTTCAATCTCAACTCTCCTCTTCCTGCGGTGGGCGCGAGTGGTGCCGTGGCTGGGGTGCTGGGGGCTTACCTCGTCCTTTTTCCTCACGCACGGATTCAAACCCTTGTCCCTTTCTTCTTTTATTATGAGGTGATTGAATTACCGGCCTTGATTGTTTTGGGTTTTTGGTTTGTGGCTCAATTCCTCAGTGGAACGGCGGCCATTGCCATGACCACGGCGACCGGAGGGGTGGCTTGGTGGGCTCATATCGGCGGATTTATCGCCGGGATCGCTCTCCTATTTCTTTTGGCGCCTGACGAAACCCGTGTGGGACGATGACAAAAGAGCGAAAGGAGAATATAATTCAGTTCAAAGAAATCAAATGACGATTCGCTCAGGAACCGGTTTTTCGGAAAACCAATCTTTGGAAAAGGCGGCCTGGGAAGCCGCCCGGGAGGCGCTTCATCGGGTGGGATCGCGAAAGGCAAGCGCCCTTCTCCTTTTCGCCGTCGGCGGTGAATTTAACAAGTGGCCCACGGTGATCAGGAAACTAAAGGCGCTTGCCGGAACCGATGCGGTCGTTGGGAATTCCGCTTACGGAGTCTTAACGGAAAATATAGAGATCGAGCAGCGTCCCAGTGTCACGGTGATGGCGCTCGAAGGACCCAAAGAAACCTTTTCGCCTTTTCTGATCCCGAACTTACAAGAAAGCAACTTCCAAGCCGGAGTCAATCTGGCCCGAACCCTTCGCGATTTCGACCGCCAACCAACGCTGGCCATGATCCTCCCCGATGCCTTCAGTTTTCAACACGGCCCTTTCTTTGACGGCTTTGAATCCGAAACGGGATTCGTCCCTTTCATCGGAGGCTCGACCTCCGAACAGGGAGGGGAAGAGAAAACCTTTCAGTGGATGGGAGGGCGGCTCGCGTTTGACTCGGTCTCGGGAGTGGCCTTGGGTCACCCCTTAGAGTTCGAGATTGGAATGACTCAGTCCTGCCAGCCCTTGGGCGAACCCTTGCGAGTGACCCGTTCTCAAGGCAATATGATCTTCGAAATTGACGGCCGCCCCGCCTATGATATCTTTCTGGAATTGATCACCCAGCTCCATTTTGAAGGCACGCGTGAAGTCTTTCACCGCCTCTTTTTGGGTCTTCCCCTCTCGAGTTTCCAAACTGAATTTGTCCGGGCTCGTTACCTCGTGCGTAACATCATGGGCGTCAATGCCCGCAAAGGAGTCCTCGCCTGCGCCTCCCAAGTGGAGGAGGGAGACTACGTGACCTTCGCGTTGCGGGATCCTTTGAAAGCGAAAGAGGATCTCGTCCTCATGCTTCAGGATCTCCGTGACAAAGCCCAGGGCCGGGAGCCTCGGTTCGGACTCTACTTCAACTGCTGCGCCCGCGGAACCTCCCTTTATGGAACCCCCGGTGAAGATACGGCCCTCATCCGAGAATATTTTCCCCAATTGCCCGTCGCCGGCTTTTTCACCTTTGGCGAGATGGCTCCGGTCGATCATGTGAACCATCTCCACCACTATTCAGGAATTCTCACGCTTGCTTTTGAACGGTCTGGCTAATTTGAACGTCGATTCTTACACTTATCATTATCTTTTTATCGGTCTCTTTACGGGTGCGGCCGTACTCTTTGCCGTCCTCCCCCTCCTCTTGGCCAAATTCATCGCTCCCCGGAAACCCTCTGGCCTCAAACAGATGCCCTATGAATGCGGGATTGAGCCGGTGGGCGACCCGTGGGTTCAGTTTCGGGTGCAATACTATATTTATGCACTTGTCTTTGTTATATTTGATGTAGAGACCATCTTTATCTATCCCTGGGCCGTGGGGTTCCGTGAACTCGGCCTTCTCGGCTTCGTCGAAATGGCGATTTTCATTATCATCCTAGCGCTGGGGCTCGTTTACGCGTGGAAGAAAAAAGCATTGGAGTGGGACTAAGAAGCCTATGAGTTCAACGGTGGAAGAAGGCCTGAAAAGTGAGCTTGGGAAGAAGGGGGTCGTTGTAACGACCCTGGAAGACCTCTATAACTGGGGAAGGCGATCCTCGATCTGGCCCCTTCAGTTTGGACTCGCCTGTTGCGCGATTGAAATGATTGCCACGGCCTGTGCCCGTTATGATCTTGCCCGCTTCGGGGCCGAACTTTTCCGCGCTTCTCCCCGGCAAGCGGATCTCATGATTGTCGCCGGGACGGTCACCAAAAAAATGGCCCCTCAAATTGTCCGGCTTTATAACCAGATGCCGGAACCGAAGTATGTGATTACGATGGGGGCCTGTTCCATCGCGGGCGGGCCCTTTATCGACGGCTACAACGTCTTAAAAGGAATTGACCGCTATATCCCCGTGGATGTCCACCTCCCAGGCTGCCCTCCCCGGCCCGAAGCGCTCCTTTGGGGACTCACCCTGCTCCAGAAAAAAATCGATGGTCAGGAAATTGAGAAGGCCGAGTGGTATCAAAAAGGCCTCAAGCGGGAATTCCCGATTCCGGAGTTTGGTCCCAAGGGACTCATCCCCAAGTTTAATCCTGAGGTGTGGCGGCCTGAGACGGCCAGTCACCGGCGGGAGCGCTATGGGGATCCGGTGATTCTTGGGAAGAAACTCGCGGCCCCTAAATTTGAAACTTTTGGCGATCCGCAAGCCAAAGTGGGAACCGTATGAACGCAAACGAAATTAAATCCAAACTCGAAGCGCAATTCCTGGGGATTCAAATCGGGATCGTCAATCAGGCTCTGCTCCTTAACCCCGCAGACCTCCCCCGTGTGGCAAAATTCTTGAAGGAATCCGACGAATTCAAAATGAATTATCTCGCCGTGATTACTGCCGTGGATTACTTGGAATATCTCGAATCGGTTTATCACCTTTACTCGGTCGACCAAAGAACGGGCCCCATTGTGCTCAAGGTGAGGGTCGCGCGAGCGAATCCCAAGATCCCCTCCCTCGCGGCCCTTTTCCGCGGTGCAGAATTTCAAGAAAGGGAAGCTTACGACATGATGGGAATCATTTACGAAGGTCACCCGGACCTCCGGCGAATTTTTATGTGGGAAGGTTTTGAGGGCTATCCCCTCAGGAAGGACTATATCCCAGAAGATGAAGATGTCCTGGAATGGGAAGATGTCCAGTGGCTGGAACGGCACGGCGTCAAGGTCCCTGAGGAATATAAAGAATTTGCACGTCAATTAAAAGAAGCGGGGAAAGAAGCGCGGGCCGAGCGGCCCAAATCGGTAGGGCAATGGGGATAATCGATGGTGATCTCAAGTCCTGAGAAAACGTTCCAAGTTTATGATCCCGTGTTGCACGATACGGAAACTCTGGAGGTCAATCTCGGACCTCAACATCCGAGCACGCACGGCGTTTTTCGAATGAATGTAAAACTGGAAGGCGAGACCATCCGCTCCCTCAAACCAGTCATGGGCTACCTCCACCGCAATCACGAACAGATTGCGGAGAACATGTCTTACCTGGGCTCTATGCCCTTCACGGACCGGTTGGATTACTTCAATTCCATGTCGAATAACTTCGGTTACGCCCTTGCCGTGGAGAAATTAGCCGGAATCGAAGTCCCCGAACGGGGCGAATATATCCGAGTCATTATGGCCGAGCTCACGCGCCTTGTGAATCACGTTTCGGTGATTGGCTTTCTTCTCAATGACCTTGGCGCCTTTTTCACCCCAGTCCTTTACGCCTTCCGCGAACGAGAGAAGATCCTCGATATTTTTGAGGAGACCGCGGGCTCGCGAATGATGTGTAATTATTTTCGCTTTGGGGGCGTGAAACTCGACCTCCCTCCGGGTATCCTCGAGCGGACTAAAAAAATTGTTGTGGAATTTCCTCGTTTCCTTGACGAATTTGAGGCGCTTCTCACCAAGAATGAAATTCTCTGTATGCGCTGTCAAAGAGTGGGAATCCTTCCTTATGAGCTGGCCGTAAACGCGAGTATCACGGGACCCATGGCCAGGGCTTCCGGTGTCAATTACGATATCCGCAAAGTCGATCGCTACTCCATCTATGACCGCTTCCAATTTAAAATTCCGCTCGGCAAGATCGGAGATGTTTATGACCGCTATATGATTCGGATCCTTGAAATGCGGGAGAGTGTGAAAATCCTCGAACAGGCGGTCAAAGAAATTCCCGAGGGCCCGGTGATCCATCCGAAATTTGCGGCCTTGGCCAAAGCTCCTCGCAACTTCAAACCGCCTAAAGGAGAGGCCTACGGCCGGGTCGAGGCCCCCAAAGGCGAGTTGGGTTTCTATCTCGTGAGTGACGGAAGTTCCCAGCCGT
>CAZMFE010000069.1:0-546 GCA_964565495.1 uncultured bacterium | reverse complement strand
TCGTGGGCTCGGAGATGTGTATAAGAGACAGGTTCCCAGCCGTGGCGTTACCATGTCCGTGCCCCGAGCTTCATCAATTTGACGGTGTTGGAAGACCTTTGTATGGGCCACAAAGTCGCGGATGCGATTATTATCTTGGGAAGTATTGATATTGTGCTGGGGGAGGTCGACCATTAAATGATTGGTGTTCTTCGTGGGATGGGGGTCACGCTGAAAAATTTTCTGGCGAGTTATCTCGCGCCTCGAAAGCCAGTGGGATTGGATACAGCCGGACTGGTCACGGTCCAATACCCCGATGAAAGACTTCCTGAGAAGGAACGTTTCCGCAATTTTCCTTTCCTCATCTATGACGGAACGCCTGATAACCTCCGCTGTGTCGCCTGCGATATCTGCGCCAAAGAGTGTCCGCCGAAGTGTATCTATATTGTCCGCGACACGGATGAGCAGGGCCGTGCGCTCAAGCGACCCAAGATTTTCGATATTGATTTTACCGTCTGCATGAATTGCGGCATTTGTGAAGAGGCTTGTCCTTTTGACGCCATCTTC
>CAZMFE010000068.1:0-6099 GCA_964565495.1 uncultured bacterium | reverse complement strand
CCAAGAGCGCCTGATAAAGAGAAACCTCGATGGAACGCTGGGCCTTCTGAATCAACGCGAGAAGCTGGGGAAGATATTTCCGGTCACTCGCCTCTTCAACGGAAGCCCGAGGACTTGAAAGAACAGCCTGGGGAGGATTCAAACTCAGAAAAAGGAGGGCGCCCGCAAGAAAGAAACGCTTCGGCGGATTCAAAGCACTTTGCCTTCCCAAAGAGAGGAGAGGAAAACCCTCCAAGGCAAAATTTCGATGGAACCCACTCTTCGGGATCTTCGTTCATTACAAACAACCATCGACCTCCGCGGACGAAATTCCTCTCCAAAACTGGAGAGGGGCCTTAAGTCGACGGAATCGACCCGAGCCGTCCCTTTCACTTCCACGGCCACCTCCCCTTCTCCCAGGATGAAATCGACCTCCTGACCGGTCTTCCTCCGCCAGAACCGGATTTCAAAGTCTCTCTCGAAGTAAGACCGGTAAGCCAGAAGCTCCATCAAGATAAAATGTTCAAAGGCCTTTCCGAATAAAATTCCCCTTTCCTCCTGAATGAGGCGCTTTGAAAGAAAACCGGCAATTCCGACGTCAAAGAGATAAAACTTAGCCGCCTTAGAAATCAAGTGGCGAGATTTTTTCTGGGCGAAGGGAGGAACAAAGGTCCCCAAAAGGGTGTCCACGAGAATTTGATAATATTCGCGAACCGTTTTGGAATCGACTCCGCAATCGCTCGCGATATTGGAAAAATTGGTCATTTCTCCTTGGCTGTACCCCAAGGCATCGAGGAAACGTGTGAAAGCGGGGAGATTGCGAACGACCCCTTCAGCCATAATCTCTTCCTTCAAATAATCCTGGACGTAAGACTGCAACGATTTCTGATAGGAAGTCTCCAAATAATGAGAGGGGACGAGACCGTGATTTAAGGCTTTGAGAAGGTTCACTTCGCCGATCTCGACAGAAGTCAAAGGGAAAAGTTCGTATCGCCAGGCCCGGCCTCCCAACAGGTTGGCGTGGCTGCGTTTCAACTTTCTGGCACTCGAACCGCACAGGACAAACTGGAATCCCTTCTCTTCAATTAACCCGTGAACTTCGTCCAAGAGTTGCGGGACCTTCTGGACTTCATCAACAATAATGGGTCTTTTGAGCCGTTGGGTGTCGGCTTCCGCCAGAATCTGCTCGCGAAATAAGGCGGGTCTTTTCGTGAACTGGAAAAAAAGGTCGGTATCCAACAAGTCAAACCAAAGGCTTTTCGGAAATCGCTGCCTTAAGAAGGTGGACTTTCCGGTCTTTCGAGCCCCCCACAAAAAGGCGGATTTCCCGGGGGGGAGGTTCAGTTTGAGCCTCCGTGGGTATATAACTTTTTCGGAGTTCACTCCAAAATAGTATAACTTCTTTGGAGTAAAGTCAAATCATTTTCCGGTCGGCTCTTCGGCGGCGCCTTCCCTCGAGCGGTAAGCGGGTTTGACCAAACAAGACTCCTCCTGTTATTCTAGCAAGCAAGAATGAAGAAAATTTATTTCGATATCTACGGTCTACCTCTCGAAATCTCGGCAGATCACTCCCCATTACTTGAGACCTTCGAGGAGGACCTCAAATGGTTCCAACTCAAAAACGGGAATCACAAAAAGAATTTGATCCAGTTGAGAAAGAAGCTTTGGCCTAAAACAAAAAAGCCGGTAAAAATTACCGGCCTTTTGAAAAATAACCCGGCGACGACCTACTCTCCCACCCAGTTGTACAGAGGGGTTACTTCGAGCCTTCCCTTTTGAGGATCTCCCCAATCTCCTGATGAAGGCCAGGCACCTTGTTCGTTACAACGTCCCAAACAATTTCATAATCGATTCCGAAGTAGTCGTGAATAAGTTTATCCCGCAAAGCCGCCATTGTCTTCCATTCGATTTGATTGCCTTCCATTCGATTTGATTGTACTTATTCTTGAAATCGTCAGGAATTTTCTTGGTCGCTTCTCCAATGACCTCCAAGCTCCGCACAAATGCCTTTTGAAGAGTCTCGCTTTTGAAAAAATCCTCTTGATTCAGCTTTTTCGATTGCCGGGTAAGATAATTCAGCTCGTCTGAAATATGCCGCAAATATTCAAGAGCCGAAGGGGACATATTCGACGCCTTGAGTAATGCGGGGTTTCAGGTAGGGGCTCAAGGACTCCGGCGTCACCAATTCCACAGGGCGTTTGAACAGGTCTTCTAAAAAAAGCAAGATGGATGAGGTGGTCGAAGTTCTTTTGCCCTTTTTCAAACTCAACCAGAATGTCAACATCACTTTCTCGATTCTGTTCTCCCCGCGCAAAGGAACCAAAAAGACCAAGACGTTTGACGCCCAGGTTCTGAATCCTGTCTCTCTGGCTCTGCAACAGCGAGACCAGTTCCTTCTTATTCTGAACCATGTTTTGTAAAGTGTATCATTTTCCCTGCTGCTTGATACATTATTTTATCGTGATGTCGCAAAAGAAAAGCCCCTTTCAGGTTTTGGATTTGCACCTAAAAGGGGCCTTCGAAAATTAACCCGGGCGACGCAACTCTTTAATCACATTTTGCATTATAGAAATTATTTTCTATTTTGCGAGTCCAATGAGGCCTCTCTGTTTTTCCTCCGTAGGGAGGAAGGGCGCTAAGCCTGAGAGGCCACCAAAGCCTCTAAACCGACGGCTTCGATTTTGGAATGCAGAGGAAATCTCTGGTTCCCTGGAAAAATGATTTTGATCTCTTTCAATTTTAAATCATGAAGTGCGATTTGCATCGATTGAGTCATTTTTGGGGAGTCGGTGTATTTAAACTCAAAGCCTCTCCTTTTCCCATCCTTGAGAACAAAAAGATCGAGTTCGGCCTGGTTGTGGGTGGCCCAAAAATAAATTTCCCCGTCGGCGGCCCCCACCCAGCGAATCGTCTCTTCGAGCGCGAATCCTTCCCACGAAGCTCCTAATTTGGGGCACGTCATCAGCTCTTGTTCCGTTTGAAGTCCCAAAAGGGTGTGTAAAACCCCCGTGTCTCGAAAGTAGATTTTGGGAGATTTCACCTGCCTTTTTCCCACGTTCTCCCACCAAGGAGGAAGCTGGCGAACCATAAAAGTCCCTGACAGAATGTCGAGGTAGCGACGGGTCGTGGTGTCGGCGACTCCCAATGACCTTGCCATTTCAGAGGCGTTAAAAATCTGGCCGTGATAATGGGTGAGCATCAGCCAAAATCGGCGAAGCGAAGCGGCCGGTATTTGAATTCCGAGATTGGGAATATCTCTCTCGAGAAATGTGCTGATATAAGATTTCCTCCATTCTGTGCTTTCTCTCAGGGTCCGGGCCAAAAAGGAAGGGGGGAAGCCTCCGCGTAGCCACAATTTTTTGAGATCCATCCCCACTTCATTGGCATTAAAAGGTGTGAGTTCGATGAAAGAAATACGCCCTGCCAGAGATTCGGAACTTTGTCGAATCAAATCTCTGGAGGCGCTCCCTAAAATCAGGAATTGGCATGAGCGCCTTTTGCGGTCCACTAAAACTCGAAGGGCAGAAAAAAGGCCCGGTGCCTTCTGGATCTCGTCGATGACCACCAGACCCTCCAGATCTTGGAGGGCCAATTTTGGATTCTCGAGCCGCGCGAGGTCGGTAGGATCCCCTAAATCAAAGTAGAATTCCTTTCCCTTCCGTGGTGAAGAGCGCCGGCGCTCGGAAAACATGCGGGCCAAAGTTGTCTTTCCGCATTGGCGAGGCCCTAGAAGAGCGACCACGGGATTCACTTGAAGGGCTTTATCAATGCGATGAAGGAAATTGGGTCGGTCCACGCTGGAAGAGTACCATGAATTTTCATTATTGTCTAATGATTTTTCATGGATCGGAAGGATTGAAAAGGGGCTGGGAAACGGCCTACTCTCCCGCCCAGTTGCCCAGAGAAATCGCAAACCCCTCCTCCACGAGCTTTTGATTCACGTATTCGCCGTCAACGAACACGTCGGCAAGGTAACGGTCGTACTTGTCGGATCGGTGAGTGCGGATGAGGACGCTCGAAGCCCGGGGCAGTGCTTTTTCCAAAAATGCTTTGGCCTCACGACCCTCGGCCGTTTCGATTTCAGGAGCGTCGAGAGCCCGAAGTCTGAGCGTTTGCACCGTGGTGAATCCAAATCCCAATTGAACGGCAGCCGTGAAGGTGTCGCCGTCGATGACTCCCATGACAGCGGCAGGGTAAGTAAACAAATCCTTTCCGCCAGCGTCCTTTGATTTTTTGAGCCGGCCTTTCGTTTCCAAAACGATGTTTCCTTCTTCGAAAGGAAATTTTCCCGGCGGCCGATAGTAATTCGAAAACCCGAGGTCGAGCACCAACTGGTTTGGATCTTTTCCATAATGGGTTTTTACAACTTGGAACCTTCCGGGTTTGCCGAGAGTGGCCGTCAAAATCGTCTGCGTCGGTTCTCTTTGTTCTGCCTGTTTTTTAGACGCCTGCCTTCTTCGTACCTCTTCGCGCAGCCGGTCCCTGCCCCAGCCCTCGCGCACAGCCTGTTCGGTCACTTCTTTTCTTTCTTCGGGGTCATTGAGAGCCAAAAGCGCCTGGTAATGGCTCCAACTCAATTCTCCGGCAGGCCGGAGAATTGGATAAGTTCGTGCAAATTCCAACATGTAGTAAAGTTCTGTTTTGCTCTCTCCCAAATCTTCGGCCAGTCTTTCGATAACCTGTTTGTCATAGTCCGCCCGCTCTCTGTGCTGAAGCACGTGCGTGTCGATCAACTTGCCGATTTCCCACGCCTCGCGCACTTTCTCTTGCTCCACCAGCGTTTCGATCCGCTCCCGGCTTTGGGCCTTCGCCACTCGAATCGCGGAAAGAAGCTCGTCATACGTTTCCACCGCCGGCAATGCCGTCACAGCTTGCCCCACCGGCGCGCTCATAGCCATTCTCACTGGCAAAGCCAGCATGAGAAGAATAAAAACCATTATTTTATTTTTCATTTTACTGGGCCCTCCTGTTGGCGGTCGACTCGAGGGATTCTAATTCTGGGCCGAGCAGGAGTCAAACAATGCTTACGCTAGTGAAATACTCATAATATACATACTATTGATAATGTGTATTTTATGTGTTATCCTTCTACTAGCTGGAGGAGGGCCTAAAGATGAAGGAGATCAGTTCACTGGACTTGAGAAGGAAATTTGGGGCGGTCCTCGATGAGGTCCGTTACCGGAAGGAACCTTACATCATCAAGAAAAACGGGCGCGAGGTTGGGGTCCTCGTGGACATTGACGTTTACAGGGCCTCCCAGGAATCGCTGAGAGAGGAAGCCTTTATTGAAGAGTACAGCGACGAACGGATCCGGGAATTTCTGAACGAAGATAAGGTCGAGCCCGAGCTTGCGGCAAAAATTAAAAAAATGCGTTGAGGTATGCTTCGCGTTTTTTTGGACGCCAACATCTATTTCGCAGGGTTTGTTTCGAAGGAAGGCGCTTCCCATCTTCTTCTGGAAATAGCAGGCCGGGATAAAATCCAGCTTTACTCCAGCAAACTGGTCCTTCGGGAAGCGGAAAGAAATTTGCGCCTAAAGTCGGCTCCTGGAAATTTGAAGTCTTTTCACCGTTACCTTCAAAAAACAAAAATTCATGTCGTTCCTTTCCCGGATGACAAGATAACGGCCCCTTATGAGGCCTTGCTTCATCCCAAGGATTTGCCGGTCCTGGGAGCTGCGATGATTAGCAAATCCGATTATTTAATCACTTTGGACAAGCGCCATTTTTTGACAAAAGCCCTCCCATCCAAAATCAAAAAGCCCGCCATTCTAACTCCGGGGGATTTTATCCGGCAAATAGTTGTCAAAGGAAGACTTTAGAGCTTCCGCCACAAATAAAAAGCCCGCATCAGTTTTAACCAATGCGGGCTTTTGAAAATTAACCCGGCGACGACCTACTCTCCCACCCAGTTGCCCAGGCAGTACCATCGGCCCTGGAGGGCTTAACGGCCGTGTTCGGAATGGGAACGGGTGTGGCCCCTCCGGTATGGTCACCGAGAATAAATTTAAGACAACAACTGAATCAAGCCTCGACAGACTCAACAGCTGAATAAAAACAAAACTGTCAAGCCGAACGGCCGATTAGTACGAGTCAGCTCCACGCCTTACGGCGCTTCCAC
>CAZMFE010000067.1:0-6129 GCA_964565495.1 uncultured bacterium | reverse complement strand
CGGAGAGGAGACCACAACAATCTGCAGAGGGAAGCTATTTTTCATGGCCCCGTCCCCATGAACGTTTGTCATTGCGAGCCCGCCGAAGGCGGGCGAAGCAATCTGCGTGCTCAGAGATTGCTTCGGCCTCCGTTGGAACTCCGCCTCGCAATGACAAAGTGCGGGTCCTTCATGTCATTACCCGGATGACCCGCGGAGGAGCCCAGGAGAACACCCTGGCCACTGTTTTGGGGCTTCGCCAGAGAGATTATGAAGTCACTTTGATGACCGGCCCGAGTTGGGGAGAGGAAGGAGAGATCCTCTCGGAGGCCTTGGAAGAGGGGCTGGAGGTGGTGATTCTTCCGGAGCTCGTGCGCGAAATCCATCCTTGGAAAGACCTGGCCTGCCTCATCAAGCTTTCATCTTGGCTCGCTCGGAATCGCTATGATATTATACACACCCATTCTTCCAAAGCCGGCTTTTTGGGGCGTTTGGCGGCTCGATTCCGGAGAATTCCGGTAGTGGTTCACACTCCCCACGGCCATGTGTTTCATAGTTATTTCCACCCGTGGAAGGAGAGGCTCTTTCTCAGTCTTGAACGGAAGGCGGCCCTTTGGGCGAATCGACTGATCGCCTTGACCGAGCGTTGTCGCGAGGAACACTTGACACTCGGAGTCGGGATTCAGGAAAAGTGGGTGACAATTCCAAGCGGGGTCAAGGAGAGGTATTTTCAAGAACCCCTCTGCCAGAACGAGGAAATTCTAAGTCGATTCAAGGTGGCGTCAGACAGAAGGATCATCGGCTTTGTCGGACGATTGGCACCGGTGAAGGGAGCAAGGTATCTCATTGAGGCCCTCCCACAAATTTTCAAAACAATTCCCAAGACACATTGCTTCGTCGTGGGAGATGGTGAAGAGAAGTCCCGGCTTCAGGAAAGGGTGGCCGAATTAGGTTTGAATGGGGGAGTCACTTTTACGGGCCACCAGGAAAAAATCCCCGAATGGATGTCTCTATTTGATATTCTTGTCGTCCCCTCGCTCAATGAAGGGATGGGGAGGGTCATTGCGGAAGGGGGACTTTTGGCGAAGGCCGTGGTCGGAACCCGGGTGGGGGGCATCCCGGACTTGATTGAGGACGGCCAGACGGGGCTTCTCGTGGAACCTCGAAACCCGGCTGAAATTGCGGGCGCAGTGACACGGCTTCTCGCGGATCCGGCGCTTTCCGAGCGCCTGGGGAAACGCCTCCGCGCGAAAGTTCTTCAGGGTTTTACCGAAGATCAGATGGTGGAAAGGATACATCGTCTCTATCAGGAAGTTCTACAGGAGAAAGGTTTAGGATATGACGACAAACAACCTTCTCGGCAAGCAGCGTTGTCTAGTCCTCGCACCTCATCCTGACGACGAAGCCTTTGGCTGCGCCGGGACCCTGGCCAAATTAAAGGCGGAAGGGTCCGAGGTCTTTGTGATCGCCGTCTCCGCCGGCGACGTCCACCATTATAACGTCGACAAATATTCTTTTGTGACCGGCGAGACACGGCGGCAGGAATTCGAAGCAGCGATGAAAACCCTTCAGGCGGATGACTATGAACTGATCTACAATGACTCAGAAATTCATCTTAAGCTCGACTCCCTCCCCTTGAAAGAGCTCATCAATCTTTTCGAAAAAGATTGCCGGCTCGCGATCGATAAAGTCAAACCGACCATGGTCATCCTCCCCGCCATCTCTTACAATCAAGATCACGAGGCCGTTTTTCGTGCCGGTTTCACGGCCTGTCGGCCGAGCCTTCCGGAACTCAAATCGTTTCAGCGGGTCGTCCTTTCGTGTGACAACCCGGCGATTTCCTGGAGCCTCGAGCGGGAGAAGTTCCACCCCAACTTTTACGTCGATATCTCGGATCATCTCGAGACAAAACTCAAAGTCGTTTCCTGTTACCAATCCCAGGTAAGATCCCGGCTTCATCATGCGAGCCTGGAAAATATTGAGTGGCTCGCTCGGGTGCGCGGGCGGGAGGTCTCGGTGGAGGCCGCGGAGGCCTTTATGGTACACCGCCTTCTCGTATGATCCTGGCCGCGCATCAGCTTCATTACCTTCCCTGGCTGCGCTATTTTCACAAAATCGCCCATTGCGATACCTTTGTCGTTCTCGACAATATCCAATTCAATAAGAACGGATGGCAGAATCGGAATAAGATTAAAACCCCCACCGGGGCCTTTCTCCTGTCGATTCCCGTCCTTCAGAAATTTCAGCAGTCACTCTCAGAGGTTCAGATCGATACGAAACAGCCTTGGAGAAAAAAGCATTGGGGAGCGCTTCGGTCGAATTACATAAAATCTCCTTATTTCAAGGGCCACGAGACTTTCTTCCGTCAGGTTTACGAAAGTTCCTGGGAACGGCTCAACGACCTAAACTACGAAATTTTTTCTTACCTTCTGAAGACCTTAGGGATCGGGACCCGGGCGGTACGATCTTCAGAACTTTCCTTGAAAGGGGAGGGGACAGAACGAATTGTCGGAATTTGTAAGGAATTAGGAGCGAAGGCCTATCTTACGGGCGCCTACGCGGCTCAGGTTTATTTAGATCCCTCCCTTTTCGAACGAGAAGGGATCAAACTTTTATTTCAAGAATTTGAATGTCCCCGCTATCCCCAACTTTATCCTGAAGCGGGATTCATTCCCGAACTTTCGATCGTTGATCTTCTCTTTAACTCGGGTCCAAAGAGTTTAGAGGTCCTCCTCCAAGGATCTCCTTCTCAGATTTCGAAGGAGCTGGCATGATTCCCCATTCCCGACCGACTTTAGGAACTGAAGAGAAAGAGGCTCTCCTGGCGGTCCTTGATTCGGGGCAGATCGCCCAAGGGGAAAGGGTCATTGAGTTCGAGAAGGCTTTTTGTGAACTCACCGGCAGGCGATATGCCATTGCCGTGAGTTCAGGGACCTCCGCGCTTTACTTGGCCCTTCTCGCCTTGGAGGTTTCTGGAGGCGACGAGGTCATTCTTCCGAGTTACACCTGCGCTGCGCTTCTTCACGCGATTGATGCCGTGGGGGCCCTGCCCGTATTGGTGGATATCGATTTGAGCGATTTCAATCTTGCCGTGCATGAGGTCAAGAAAAAAATTCGGCGCAAAACGAGAGCCGTCATCGTCCCCCACGCCTTTGGACGGGCGGCTCGGATGGAGGAACTCGCCGATCTCGTGGTCCCCCTGATTGAAGACGGAACTCAAGCCTTAGGCGCTCGTGTCGGGAGAAAAATGGTCGGCGGGGTCGGCGAGTTGAGCGTTTTCTCTTTTTATGCCACGAAGATGATCACTACCGGAGAGGGAGGAATGGTTCTGACCAATTCCCTCCGTCTGGCCGAGAGGCTTCATGATTTGAGGGATTACGATAGGAAGGAAACCCACCGATTCCGGACCAATTCTAAGATGACCGATCTTGAGGCGGCCATGGGGTTCGTCCAGATGAAGAAACTCTCGGGCTTTGTCGCCCGACGGCGTGAATTGGCCTCTCGTTATCGAGAGGCCTTGAAAAATTTGGAGGTTATCCTTCCCCAGGAGGAAAAGGCCAGAGACCACGTCTATTATCGATTTGTGATCCGTGTCCCCAAAGGGAAAAAAGAATTCATGAGCGCGCTTATCGCCCGGGGGATTGAGGTCAAGGAGCCCGTTTTCAAACCGCTTCATCAGTATCTGGATTTGGCCGATTCCAAATTTCCTTTTACAATACAAGCCGTGAAGGAATCTTGTTCCCTCCCTCTCTATCCCTCCCTGAGTGACGAGGCGTGTGACCGAATTAGTGAGGCGATTCGCGAGATGCGACCCACCCCGGACCATGTGGAAGTTTCGTGAGGTCTTCTATCTCTCCTGTCTGGCGGCACTCGTCCTGACCCCCCTCCTGCGCGTGGCCGCATTTCAGCTGGGAAT
This sequence comes from uncultured bacterium, assembly GCA_964565495.1. Classification (GTDB taxonomy): domain Bacteria; phylum Omnitrophota; class Omnitrophia; order Omnitrophales; family JACQLI01; genus CAZMFE01. The sequence goes on along the minus strand of CAZMFE010000067.1, from coordinate 2,234 downwards.
CCTCGACCATCCCAAGGAATACGGGATTCATAACCGTTCGGTACCGCGTCTTGGAGGAATAGCGATCTATATGGCTTTTATCATTGGCTCTCTCTATCGCATGGATCTGAGCGAACAGTTGAAAGGTGTGCTCGTGGGGTCCACTTTGGTTTTCGTCACAGGACTCCTGGACGATCTGATCTATTTAAGGGCTGGGTTGAAACTCATCGTCCAGGTCTTGGCTTGCGGCGTTATGATGTTTAAATACGGGGTGATCTTAGACGTCTTTCCTCATGTGGTTTTGAATGCCTTCTTCACCGCCCTCGGCATCATCGGCCTCACCAACGCCGTCAATTTCCTTGACAATATGGACGGCCTCGCCGCAGGCCTCGTGATGATCTCGAGCCTCGCCATTTTTATTGTGGCTTACACCACCCGACAGTTCTGGCTGGGCTATCTTTCCATGGCTCTCGTGGGGGCTGCGGCCGGCTTCCTGGCTTACAATCTTCGGAAGGCTTACGTTTTTATGGGAGATGCAGGGAGCACCTTCCTCGGATTCACACTGGCGAGCTTCGCGGTGATGTGTGAATGGTCCTATTTTTTGCCGGTGACCTTGGCCGTTCCCGTGTTGATCTTGGGAGTGCCGATCCTGGATATGATTTTGATCACGGTCCTGCGAGTCAAAGAAGATAAGGTAAGAAATCCTAAGGAATGGATCGATTATACGGGCAAGGATCACCTTTCCCACCGCTTGATGCGTTTGGGGCTGGGGGAGCGGGGCGCTGTTTTTTCCCTCTGGGCCCTCCAAGGGATTTTCTGTATGGTTGCTTTGGCCCTCTTCCCTCGGGATTCTTTTTATGGGATTCTTGGGTTAATTCTTTTTCTATCGGTAACCTTGGGAATTACCTTCTTTTTCCGAAAAAAAAGATCGCTTTTTCTCCGTCTCCGTGGACGGGTTCCGAAGACGGCGAATAAATATACAAGCAAGGCTGTTTCTGAGGTAAAATGACTCACTTAGTGATGTCCAACGGAGCCCGGCCTGGATGAAGAAAGCGATCGACGTCCTTTTCGTCAATCCTGGCAGCCGTCAGCAAATCTACCAAAACCTGGGTAGTGAATTCTCAGCCATCGAACCCCCCGCGTTCGCCGGCCTCTTCGCAACCTATATTCGAAAAAAAGGGTTTAGCGTCGATATCTTCGATGCCCACACGCTTGGTATCGACTCTGTGGAAGCAGCCAAGACGATCGTCCGGGATTATCGTCCTCATTTGGTCGTGATGGTTGTTTATGGTTACCAGCCTTCGGGATCGACCCATAATATGACGGCGGCGGGGGAAATTTGCCGCTTCCTCAAAGAAGAAAACCCAGAAATCAAAATCCTCATGACGGGAACCCATCCCGCAGCGTTGCCGGAACCTACGCTGCGTGAAGAGAGCGTGGACTTTGTGTGTGATCGGGAGGGACCGGGCACGATCCTCCAAACGATGGAGGCCCTTAAGGCCGGAGTCCGGGATTTTTCTGGAATTCCGAGTTTATGGTGGCGGGATGAAGAGGGATCGCTCCGCTCGAATCAACCCGGAGATTTAATTCGTAATCTGGATGAGGAAATCCCGGGCATCGCATGGGATTTGCTCCCGATGGAGCGTTACCGAGCCCATAACTGGCATTGTTTTGATCATATCCACGAACGTTTTCCTTACGCGGCGATCCATACCACGTTAGGTTGCCCTTACCGTTGCACCTTTTGTTGTATCAACGCTCCTTTTGGGAAACCGACCTATCGAATGTGGCGCCCCGATACCGTCATCCAGGAGATCGACATCCTGGTCACAAAATACGGGGTCAAGAACATCAAATTTGTCGATGAGATGTTTGTCTTAAACGAGGCCCACGTCCTGGGGATTTGTGACCGGATCATCGAACGGGGTTACAAACTCAATATCTGGGCGTACGGACGAGTGGATACCGTGAAAGAGCAATTCTTGGAGAAATTAAAGCAGGCGGGAGTTAACTGGCTGGTCCTGGGGATTGAGAGCGGGAGCAAGCATGTTCGGGATGGGGCTCAAAAGAAATTCGGCAATGAAGACATTATCGATACCGTGAGGAGAATTCAGAAGGCGGGAGTCTATGTCCTGGGGAATTTTATTTTCGGCCTTCCCGACGACAATTTCGAGACGATGCAGGATACCTTCGACCTCGCGGTGGAACTCAATTGTGAATTCGCCAATTTCTACAACGCGATGGCCTATCCTGGA
>CAZMFE010000066.1:0-6154 GCA_964565495.1 uncultured bacterium | reverse complement strand
TAGGGTTCGATTTTGGACTCCTTTTGACGGGCCTCCAGCAAGGAATCCCTGTCAAGGGGGCCTATCGCCTCCAGAAACTCTTTGGCACACAATCTCGCGTGACGGAACCGGAAGATTTGGTCGTCAAAGCCTCTTTCCTTGACAATCCCATCCCTTGGGCGGATCTTTTTGAGCGTTTTCTTTTCAAAGTCATCACGCAAGATGAGCCTGTTCCACGCTGGTGGTATTTTCCTCATCCTTACACGGGGGCGGTCGTCAGCACTCATGATGAGGAAGCGATCGGTGCCGATCCGCGTCTTGAAACCATGTGTCAGCAGGAAAAATCAGAAGGGATCCGTGGGACCTTATTCGTCATCTCAGACCAAAAACTCCACGAACGGTGGTCCCGGAATGGAGCGCTTCGGCGATTGAATCAAGAAGGATCCGAGATCGGTCTCCATTGGAATCGATTCCAGAAACCGAGATTCAAAGTTCGGAGTTACAAATTTGGGATGCACGAAGAACCCCTCGAGCGGCAAATCGAATATCTTCGGAAGGAATTGGGTCAACCGGTCAGGGTGAACCGCACTCACTATCTCGCCCTGGGGGAAAATTATGACGAACATTTTAAAATCCTCTCTCGCCAAGGAATATTTTTCGACTCGACTTACGGACCGAACCAGGGAGGGAGGGGGTATCTTTTTGGGACCGGTTACCCTTACCAGGGACTCACCTGGGAAGGGGGGCTGACAGCTGTTTTTGAACTCCCCTTCCTGACTCAGGAACTGTGGGGAGGGGCCGACCTTCCCTTCTTGGAGAAACTCATTCGGGAGAGTGATGAAAATTTCCATCAGGCCATCACCATGAACTTCCACCCCCATTACACGATTCTTCGGGAGGAAGGACACGCGGTGTGGCTCGGGAGTCTCCGTTTTGCCAAAGAAAGGAAACAGTGGATCCCGACCCTCGGAGAGTTTTTTGAATTTTTCAGGGCCCGAACTGAAAGTTCCCTTCGAAGCCGATTCCAAGAGGGAAGAGGAGAAATCTGGGTGAACAGTCGCCTGGAAGCAGGCGCCCTTTTATTTCCTCTTTATATCTCCCGAGGGAGAAGGCTAGTCCAAGCCACCGTAGACGGAACGGCAGCCCGGCCCCGTCAAGTTCTCAATGGCTGGTTCCAAGAGGTCCTGATCCCAGTTCCGCAGGGAAATCACGCAATCAAAGTGGTCTATGAAGAGTGAGGGCGGTTCGCAAAAAACAGCTTTTCGGGTGCTGAATAATACCCTTGCCTTTATCGGTGGTGAATTCTTTTACCACTTCGTCAACTTCCTTGCTGGAATTCTGATCGCACGTTCTCTGGGGAGTGAGAATTACGGTCAGTTCAGTTTCGTTTTCGCTTATCTCTCATTCTTTGAGGTCTTCGTCCAATTCGGCCTCAATTCGATCCTGACCCGGGAATTGTCTCAACCAAAAGCCGACGCACCCCGGATTTTAGGCAATGCCATCCTCCTCCGGCTCGTCTTCGTCGGATGCGCCTTTCCTCTTGCGCTTTTACTCATTCGTCTCTTGGGCTATCCCCTCAGCGTCCAACACGGTGTCCTCGTGGCCTCTTTCCAGCTCTTTCTGACCCTCCGTTCCCTCTACGAGACGGTCTTTCGTGTTCGTCTGGCCATGATTTATCCCGCCCTCGTGAATGGCCTCCGTGCCTTGATCAACCTCGGCTGGGTGGCCGGGGTGGCTTCCCTTCGCCCTACGGTTATTCAGTTTATTCTCGCTTATCTGGGAAGTGGCTTGATCGGCCTGGCGGCGATCGCTTTTTTTGCGAGGCGTTTTGTCCGAATCACCCTCCAATGGGATTGGAATTTGATGAGGGGCTTAATCAAAGAATCCTTTCCCCTCCTCTTCTCAAGCACCCTCACCTTGCTTTATTATCGGGTCGACATTTTTATGCTTTCGTTGATGAAAGGCTTCCGAGAAGTGGGGTACTACAGTGTCGCAACTCGCCTGACGGAATCCTTGGACATTGTCTCGACGGCCCTTATGATTTCTCTTTTCCCCCTCCTTTCCCGCGCTTTTAAAGAGGACCGGAAAGAGTTTGAAAAACTTCTCTCCAAAGCCTGGAAATGGCTCCTCCTCCTAGGGTTTCCTATGGCGATCGGGGGGAGCCTCGTGGCGGGCGATTTGATGGTTTTTTTATTTGGAGAGGAGTATACCCGTTCCGGGGTAACGCTCGGGATTCTCTTTTGGTATACCTTTTTTGGTTTCTTCTCGACTCTTTTGGTGAATCTTTTGATCGTTTGTGGGAGACAGGTGGTCGATGCTTGGATCTCTTTTTTTCTCGTCTTAGGAAATATCGGGGCGAATTTCCTGCTGATACCGCTCTACAGTTATAATGGAGCTGCTGCCGCAACGGTCCTGACCGAAATCCTTGGAACGAGTGTCATGCTGGTCTACTCTGCAAGATACCCGACGATCCGGCTCCCCCTCCCCCTCCGTGAACTTTGGAAAGCCTTGAAGGTCAACGCGGTTTTCCTTCCAATCCTCCTTTTCGTGAAGATCTTTTTTCAAATCCCCGTCATGGGCTTTATTCTTCTGGGTGGTGTGATTTATGCTTCGCTTCTTTTGGGCATGCGGCTTGTCTCCTTCAAGGAGATCAAGAATTACCTCTCCCATGGAATGAAAAGAGTGTCGGGGGTGTCCTCTTGAATTCTCTGCTTCCTTCCCAAGCCCTCACGTTTCGCGAAAGACTCGCTCAGTTTTACAAAACTTCGTGGGCCTATGCGGAACACCTTGCCCAAGAGGACGGAAATTACTTCAGGCGTTACCTCTCGTTGGTTAACAAATACGGGACGGAGGCGGGGACGTTATTGGATGCGGGTTGTGGAACGGGCCTTTCGAGTTATCTCTTGAGCGAAGGAAAACGAAAGGTTGTCGGAATCGACCTCTCAGAACTTTTTCTGCAACAAGGCAGGCGGGAGGACGCCGGTGGGAATCTTCTTCTAGCGGCAGCCGATATCCTCAACCTTCCCTTTCAGGACCAATCCTTTGATTTAGTCGGTTCTTACCTGGTGGTGGAGTTTCTTCCGGACGTTCCAAGGGGAGTGGAGGAAATGATTCGGGTTCTCCGAAAAGGGGGAATCCTTTTGATGGTGACCCCCAACCTTCTGAGTCCGGTCTGGCCCCTTCGGGATTTTTTTCACATCGTTTTGGGCGGCTCCCCCCGCCCTGTGTGGTGTGAGAACGCTCGATCGGCCTTAGCCACCTTTTGGCGAAATCTGCTTCTCACGGTCAAGAAGGGCTTCCAAAGAAAATCAGAGTTTCTCTATCGAGAACCCGATTTGACCTGCCAAAGGGTCGTGGGGCGGGACAGTGATTCCGTTTACCTCGCTTGCCCGCAAGATCTGGTTCTTTTTCTGAAAGGAAAGGGCTTTCGGATTTTGAGGAAGGCGGGTTCATCAACATGGGTCGAGAGATTTTTTCCCTCGTTGTCGACAGCGGTGGAGGTCGTGGCCCAGAAAATTTGAGATGCCGCCAAAGGTCATTGTCGCCACCTTAACTTGGAATCAAAAGGAAGAGGTGTTGGTCTGCCTCCGTACGTTGGTGAAATTGGACTATCCCAATTATGAAATTGTGGTGGTTGACAACGGCTCCAAGGACGGCACCCTTGAGGCGATCCGCGAGCGATATCCACAAGTCCATGTGGTGCGACATGCGGAAAATTTAGGTTGTGCCGAAGGAGTCAACGGAGAAATCCGCTATGCCCTTCAAGCGGGAGCCGATTATCTTTTTATCATCGCCAATGACGCCGCCGTGGAGCCCACGACCTTGTCCGAACTGATCCGCGTGGCCGAGAAAGACCCCCGCATCGGGATGGTGCACCCGAAGGTCTACCATTCCTCGAGTCCCCATCGGATCTGGTATGCCCGGGGGGCAAAGATGGATTGGCTTCACGGTCGATTCTACGGATTCATTCAGAATGTGGAAGAGGACGGGAGCTTTGACGAAGAAACTGAAGTCGATTTTTTCCCTGGTGGATTTTCTCTCGTGCGGATGGAAGCGGTCAAGAAGGCTGGATTTCTTGATCCCTATTACTTTATTTTCCTCGACGATGCCGATTGGTCGCTTAGAATCCACCGGGCGGGCTATACCGCTCGTTACGCCCCCCGCGCCCGTGCTTGGCACAAACCCTCCTCCTCGGTGGGAATGGAGTCGGAGAGTTTCTATTACTACCGGACCCGCAACCGGCTCTATTTTGTAAGACGATACGCCCCTCGGGCCTGTCTTCCCTTTTTCTTCTTTTCCTTCTCGATGGAACTCTTCTTCGACACCCTCCCCACCCTTTTTCTCTCAAATCAAAGGTCTCAAATGAAAGCGGTTCTCCTCGGAGTCCTTGATTTCCTCCGGGGCAAAAGGGGAAAGCGGGATTTACCCCCCTCCCCCTCCCCTCTCCCCCTGAAGGGGGAGAGGGCTTGGGGGAAGGGGAAAACCGCACGAAGACTCCGTTTTCTCGTAAAAAAGAGTTTGAAGAAGAAGGTCCGTCTTCGTGTTGACATCCGGTGGAATATCGGCGATGAGGTGGTCGCCCTTCCGGTGTTTGAGGCGCTTAAGAAAAAATATCCTGATTCCTTGATCGAGGCCGAGGTACGCTACCCTGAACTCTTAAAGGGCAATCCTTATGTGGATCTCGTGAATCAAGGCGAGAGGTTTGATCCTGACCTGATTTTCGATCTGCATCGTGAGGTCAGGAGCCGGGCCCGAATGGATTTCATCCGTGACGTGGCGGGCGTTTCGACGTGGGACGCACCCAAGGTTTATCTTGGAGAAAGCGAATTGGAGGCCGTTCGAAGCAAATGGAGGCTTGAAAATGACACCCTCCGCATTGCGATTTCTCCCGCCGCGCGCTGGTTTGCCCGCCGCTGGCCGGCCAAGAATTGGGAAGAGCTGGCCGAAAGGTTCATGAACCGATTCGGCGCTCAAGTTCTCGTCTTGGGGAAAGAAGAAGAGCCCTTGTCCGCGGGAATCAATCTCATTGGACAAACCCAGCTGCGAGAAGCGGCCGGTCTTTTAAAGCAGTGCCACCTTTTTGTGGGATGCGATTCTGGACTTGTCCATCTCTCCGTAGCCGTCGGGACGCCCACGGTGGGCCTTTTTGGACCGCTCAATCCGTCCCTTCTGATTCCCAATCTTCCTCACTTTTTTCCCCTCTGGACCGATTTAGAATGCCGAGGCTGTTGGCCCGACGGCCGGATGAAATATCCGGATCACTGCCCTAAAGTTTTGCCGGATTGCATGAGTTCCATTCCGGTGTCTCGCGTCCTCGAACGGAGCGAAGAGGCGCTCGCTCGAAGCGGCATAAAAACAAGGGTTCCTTAACAAGGATGTTTCAATCGCTTCGTTCTCGGGTCCTTTGGGGCCTCTTGCTGGCTCTCAGCCTTCGTCTTTTCGCTATCCTCATCATTCCTCCGGGCGGGGATGAGGTGGCGCAACTTTACATGGCTGACGATATTGCCCATTTCACTCGATTTCCCATCTACTTTGATCAACAAGCGGCCATGGGAACCCTGGAGTCTTACTTCCTCGCTCCTCTCCTTAGGCTTTTCGGTTTCTCTTATCTCGCCGCGCGGCTTGGGTACAGCTTGTTTTATTTCACCTTTATGGGGATCTATCTTTGGATTGTGAAGCGACTGTTCAGTCGGGAATTAACCGCTTACCTTTTTATCCTTCTCGCGGTTTTGCCTTTTCCAGCGCTATTTTTTACCACCGTGATCGGCTGGGCTGAGATTCCGTTCCTGGCCATAGTGAGTCTCGCCCTGCTTCTTGCGATGACGAAGAAGCTGAAGAGATCCTTGGGGCCGTCATTCGCGCTCGGTTTCGTTTGCGGCATCGCGATCTGGTGCAATCCCCTTTTTGTGATCTGGATGGTTCCGATAGGGATCAGTGTGGTTTGGCTGATTCCGCAAAGTGGGGCGAGGAAAATCCCTTGGGGAGCCCTCTTGGGACTTTTAGTGGGCCTCTTTCCGGTCTGGATCCACGGTCTCGAGACGGGCATCCTGATGGGGATCGAAGATAACGCTAAAAGAGGTCTGGCGAACGTGGAAGATGTGCCTCGAATCTTCTATCTCTTTTTCGCTCGGATGAAATATTTCCTAAGCACATTTTCTTTTGGATCCACCTCCCC
>CAZMFE010000065.1:0-6190 GCA_964565495.1 uncultured bacterium | reverse complement strand
TTCCGTCTTCCTCCCCCACAGAAATCATTTGAACTGTGTCCAAGGGAAATTCCCTACTGTCGGCGAGGGGTTCCGAGATTTTTTCCCCCCTCTCCACCGCCACCCCCACATGGTCAATAACACGAGCCAAGACCTCATTCCCCATAGTCTCCCTTACGATTTCCAAGGAATGAAGAATCGGAACTCCGCTCGCCAAAAGCATTCCCAAAGTACGTGCGAAACGTGAAATGGCGACCTTGCGGGCAAGTGACCCAAAAACGGGAATCGACAAACACAGCCGATCCAGTTGAAATCGGCCTGCCGGTGTCCTCGCGTAAAGGCGTAGGCCCACTCCCCCCAGAAATAAAAAAACAATCCCGAGGAGCCAATATTGTTTAAGGACCATCCCCAGCCAGTAGAGGATCCGCGTCGGTAACGGTAACGAGATTCCGACCTTGAGGAAAATTTCGGCAAACTGAGGGATGATAAAGGTTACAATAAAGAGGGTTACTCCGATCCCCGCCAATAAGAGGACGATGGGATAGAAGAGGGCCCCCATGATTTTCTGCCTCAGCTCCTGTTGCTCCTCGCAATAAGTGGCGTAGCGCGTCAAGAGGGTGTCTAACTTGCCGCTGGCCTCACCGGCCTTGACCACGCTCACCAATAACTTCGGAAAAATATGGGGGTAGTGGGTGAGTGCTTCTGAAAAACTCTCTCCCGCTTCCACGCTCCTTGAGACGCTTGCCAACGTGTTTCGAAGTTTCTGATTCTCCATTTCTTGACTGACCGTATTCAGACTGGACAAAAGAGGGATCCCTGCGTTCAATAGATTAGAAAGTTGAGTGTTAAACATCACCCAATCTTCCGTAGGAATCCGTCCGAAGCTCTCAAAAACCGACCCGAGGTGTATCCCGGGTCTCGTCTCGACAACCTGAGTTGTGAGGTAACCCATCTTGTGGAGTTTTTCGGCCAGCTCTGAGCACGAATCTGCCTCCATGGTTCCCTTGACCGACTGACCTGCCGGATTCCGAGCCTTGTAGGTGTAGGTGGGCATGGCTTAATCCTCTTCCGTCACCCGTAACACTTCTTCAACCGAGGTCACCCCTTCACGAATCTTCCGGGTGCCGTTCTTTTTCAAAGCTGTCATTCCTGAAGCGTAAACCTCTTTTCTTATTTCTCCCAGAGAGGCTTTTGCGAGGGTCAATCTTCGTGTCTTCTCATCAGGGATCATCAGTTCAAAGATTCCAATCCTTCCTTTGTAGCCCGTCTGTCTGCATTTGGAACAACCTTTCCCTCGATAGAACTTTACCGACTCTTTAGCTCCCAGCCCAATGTCTTCTAGCACTTCCTTTGAGGGGACATATTCTTCCTGACACCCTTGGCAGAGAGTCCTCACCAATCTTTGCGCCAAGATGCCGATCACCGAAGAGGAGATTAAAAACGGCTCCACTCCCATATCCAGGAGTCGAGTCACCGCGCCGGGGGCATCGTTGGTATGGAGGGTGGATAACACCAAATGACCCGTTAAGGCGGCCTGGATCGCGATCTCGGCCGTTTCGCGGTCGCGGATTTCACCGACCATAATGACATCCGGATCCTGCCTCAAAATCGACCTGAGTCCGTTCGCAAAGGTCAGGCCGACCTTGGGGTTGACTTGGGTCTGCCGGACACCTGGCAATCGATACTCGACCGGGTCTTCGATCGTGATGATATTTTTATCCGCGCTATTGATCTTATCGAGGGTGGCATAGAGCGTCGTCGTCTTTCCGCTTCCCGTCGGCCCCGTGACCAAAATAATCCCATGGGGCCGTAAGACCAGTTTCTCATACCGGCTCAATATCTCTTTCGAAAACCCGAGTTGAGGAAGGACGAGAAGAGCGCTTGAAACATCGAGAAGGCGCAAGACCACATTTTCTCCATAGATCGTGGGAAAACAGGAAACCCGGATGTCGATCTCCTTGCCTTCCATTTTAAGATTGAACCTGCCGTCCTGGGGAATCCTTCTTTCCGCAATGTCGAGGTTTGCAAGGATCTTGATCCTCGAAATAATGGCTGACTGCAAGTGTTTCGGCGGAGAAGCCACTTCGTGAAGGACCCCGTCCACTCGGAAACGGGTCTTCAGGGTGTCCCGTTCCGGCTCGATGTGGATATCGCTCGCCCCCTCCCGGAGGGCCTGCAGGATCATGAGGTTCACCAATTTGATGACGATGGGCTCTTTGACGATCCCTTCCAATTCCTTCAAGCCCAACTCCTTGCCTTCCTTCACTCCCAACCTTGCTTCACCGATGGATTGAATGATTTCCTCCAAAGTCCCCTTGGCGCCATAATGTTCCTCCAGGGCTCTTTGGATCTCTCCCTCCGTGGCGACCGCCGGTTCCACCAGGAGGCCAGTCGTGATCCTTATTTCATCGATCGCAAAAATATTCCAGGGATCGACCATCGCACAAGTGAGTCGATTTCCGATCTTGAGCACGGGGAGGAGCTCATATTTCCTCGCCAACGTTTCGGGGACAAGTTCGACGACTTTGGGGTCGATCAAGTAATTCGTCAATTCGATGCGGGGAATCCCCAGTCGGCCGCTCAAAAACTCGACGAGGTCTTCCTCCTCCATGAAACCGAGTTTGACGAGGGCTTTGCGGAACCGCTGGCCGGACCGTCTCTCTTCCTCCTGCACCTGTCTAAACTGCTCGATCGTCAGGATGCCTTCCTCGACTAGACTTTCTCCGAGCGATTTCTTTACCTTTGTCATTTCTTTTTGTCTCTCGAAATTAACTCTTTGATCTTGGCCAGGAGATTTTGGGGTTCAAAGGGTTTTGTAATATAGGCGTCGGCCCCGACTTCCTCACCCAATTTCACATCTTCTTGCTGGGCCCTGGCGCTAAACAAAATGATCGGAATTTTGGAATATCGCACGTCCTTCTTGAGGAGGCCGCAGACTCTGTAACCATCCATTTTGGGCAACATCAGGTCCAAGATCATCAAGTCGGGACTCTGTTTCTTTGCCATCTCGAGCGCCGTCTGACCATTGTTCGCGGTCAGGACCTCGTAACCGTTCGCCTTCAGTCTCGCTTCTATCAATAAAAGTAAATGGGGTTCATCGTCCACCAACAATACTCTCTTAGCCATTTTCTAGAGCCCTCCCTTCAACCCCCAACCTTTGTCAGGAGCTCGTCTGCGGTATGTCCATCCACAGGAAATGTTGCTACTTTACAGGTCATCTTTATTTCCCTCTGCAACCCTTCCTTGGATAAATAATCGTCAAAAGTCTGCTGAATCCTTCCTGCGACCATTAAGGCTTGCTCCTTTCCTGTCGCGGGAAGCAATACCAGAATAGATCGAGTATCCTTAATCGCAATATCCACCCGGTGGCGAAGCCCCTGTTTAATGATCTTCTCCAATCCGCCCACAAGAGCTACGATCCTCTCCGAGCCTAGTTTCTTCTGAATGCCGTCGTAATTTGCAATATCAAATACAATAATCGACAAAGAGGCCTCTTGGGGCACCGCCTCTTTCACCGCCCGAGCGAGATGCTCCCGAAATACTTCTCCGGTGGTCGTTTTGGGCAAGGTAAATATCACTTTCGTTCCTTGGCCGAGCCGGCTCTGGACGCGGATTTGTCCGCCTTGTGATTCCACGATTCCTTTGCAAATCGCGAGGCCCAAGCCGGTTCCTTTCTCGCTTGAAGATGCAATCTGGTCAAATTGCTGAAATTTGCCGAAGATCTTTGAGAGATCCGCTTCGGCGATTCCAATCCCCGTATCGGAGATACAACACTCAATCTCATTCCCTTTGTCGACCACCGAGATTTCAATCCTTCCCTTTTCAGTGAATTTGAAGGCATTGAAGATAAGATTGTTAAACACCTGGACCACTCGATCTTTATCGACATAGATGACCAGAGGCCCCCTGGGAAGATCGGTCTTGAGTTCAAGTCCTTTCTTTTGCGCCTGGAGATGAAAAGAGAGACTGACCCCTTTCACAAGGCTGACAATGTCCGTCGACTCTTTTTTGAGCTCCAGTTTGCCTGCTTCGATCTTTGAAATATCCAGAAGGTCATCGACAATCCTTCTCAACCGATCGATCCCTTCCAAGGCAATGGATAAAAACCGCTTTTGGTCTTCGTTGACTTCTCCCACGACTCCCTCTAAGACTTGCGAAACTCCTTCTCGGATAATGGTGAGTGGACTCCGGAGTTCGTGAGAAACCGTACTAACAAATTCGTTCTTGAGTTGCTCAATCTGCTTGCGCTCGGTAATATCAGCTCCATACAAGATACACTCCATATGCCCCTCGGGGTCCTGTCTTAAGGGGATCAGGGTGAATCCCAGAAATCTTTTTTCGCCGTTTTGACGCTCAAAAGCGATGTCCTCCAAACGGAGGGGCAAACCCTTGGCCTGGCACTCCTGAATCCCGGCCCACACGGTCTTAAAATCCCACTGAATGCCACACTGAGAGAACGGCCGGTTCATGACCTCTCGTGTCGCGATTCCGAAGGTCTTTTCCGCCACGGCGTTCCAGTGGGTGATGAGGCCATTCTGACCGACGCCAATAAGAATGGAGGTGATGGAAGATAGGAGGAGCTCGGTCTGGGCATACGCTTTTTGAAGGGCTTTCTGAGTCTGCTGATCGACCCTCGATTGACGGGAACCGAGATCAGTCGTCTTGGGGATCATCGTCTTCATCCTTGGTGAGCGGGTGGGAGTCTGCGGCCTTGAGTCGTTCAATGCTCACCTGGTCGGCCACCCAGGATTCCAACAATTCTTCGCTGAAACGCCACTGGCCCCCTATCTTAAAGGCCGGCAAGACTCCCTTTTGGGCGAGTCGGTAAACGGTCGTGGGATTCACGCCAAAGCGTTTCGCCACCTCTTCGACAGAAAAATATCCTTTTTCGGTCATTGCCCCACCCTGATCTTTAGACCCTCATCTGAACCAGACAAGCTTCGATCCGTTCTTTCAGTTCCCGGGGCTCGAAAGGCTTAACGATATAATCATTGGCCCCCACACGAATCCCCGCCTCAATCTGTTCAGGCATCCCGAGAGCTGTCAGAAAAACCACAGGGAGATCGCACGTCTTCGGATTCATCCTAAACTGAGAACAGACGTCACGTCCTCCTATCTCGGGCATCACGATATCGAGCAGGACAAGATTGGGCTGCTTTTCCTCAGCGATTCTCAAAGCCTCCTTTCCCGTGGCGGCGGTCATGACTTCATAGCCCCAACTTTGGAGACGCCGGGAAAGGAGCTCTAGAATGTCCCTCTCATCATCGACAACCAAGATCCGCTTTCGCAAATTATCTGGATTCATATTTTTTCAACTCCTCCTCAAAACCTTTTAACCCCTCCTCAAAACCCAGTGTGTAAAGCGTCAAGCTTAATGCATACTCCCAAAAAGAACCCGGCGGCTTCGTCTTTACCTGTTGTCTCATTTCAACCTCCTTTTGTTTTGTCTGTCACTCCGGACCAATAAAAAAGCCCATCCGAAATGGACGGGCTTGTAACTTACCTACTGCTGGCAGCCGAGCTATCCGCTAGCGAACTTTGGCGGACCTCTAGCTTTGCGCCCGATCCTCTCAGACCGTTTGCCTTTTTCAGCTTTTTAATATCATCAAAGAACAATCACTATCTTTTAGGATCATCGACAAAAATATACTAGACTTAAGCAAATTTTGCAATAGAAGAACAAAATTATCTTACCTTGAGGAAGATTGGCAAAATCCAGAGGCTAAGCGATGGTGGTTCTTTTAATTCACAACTCTTTTATATTAAATGAGTTATAAAATTAATTCAAACGAATCACATCCCCCTCATGAAAGAGGCAAAGACAGAGGAGGAGATAATCCCGTAGGTGCCGTGTGAGGAGAAAGTTGTGCCGGATATGTTCCCGCCCATTCTCCCCCAACTTCCTGGCATATTCCGGATTCTGAAGGAGTTGTTTAACGGCCTGGGCGCATCCTTCGATACTGTGACAAAGAAGCCCTGAATATTTATGGGTAATCTGAAGAGGAATCCCCCCCACTCCCGAGGCCACGACCGGTTTTGCCTTCCACAGACCCTCCGCCACCGTGAGTCCGAATCCTTCTCGGATCGACTTTTGGACGATGACTGCCGAGGCCCTCTGAAGGGCATTAATCTCGATATCGCTCCCCGAGGGAATGGCCAGGACATGAATGTCGAGGTTCTGGCTGGCCCGCGCTCTTGTTCGCTTGAGGAC
>CAZMFE010000064.1:0-6221 GCA_964565495.1 uncultured bacterium | reverse complement strand
AGAAGAGAGTAAGATTATTTCTCTTTCGCCAATTTATGACTACTTGAAGCGCAAGGGCTATCGAGAAGATAAAGAACACATCGTCGTCGAAGGAATCCCCATCCAGTTTATCCCTGCCTATAACCTTCTTGTGGAGGAAGCGGTAAGAGAGGCGCGTGAGGTAAAATATAAGGGGGTGAAGACGAGGGTTGTTCAAGCCGAACATTTGGTTGCCATTATGCTTCAGACAGGCCGGGCGAAGGATAAGGTAAGGATGGTTTTATTCCTTGAAGAAGCGAAAATCAACCGAAGTCGATTAACCGAAGTTATCAAGCGACACCATCTGAATACCCAATGGAATCGATTCCAAAAGAAATAAAAAGATTATTTCGGGCAAAGGTCAAAAGGCGAATGGAACTTGCGAGACTCCCCATCGAAAAGAAAATTCAAATTCTGATTCAACTCCAGAAAATAGCGAG
The DNA here is from genome assembly GCA_964565495.1 of uncultured bacterium. Classification (GTDB taxonomy): domain Bacteria; phylum Omnitrophota; class Omnitrophia; order Omnitrophales; family JACQLI01; genus CAZMFE01. Next base: position 5,763 of record CAZMFE010000064.1, on the reverse strand, counting down.
CGGGATTCTTTCACAAACAAGAGGAATCAGACACGCTCCTTGGGATATCCGTCCGTAAATCAGAAGCAGCGCAGGCTTTTGTTAAGCCTGCGCTCCAAGAGGCAGTTTGAACAGTTTCCAATCGAAATCAGAGTTGAAGTTAGGCGAAAAGACTTACACGATTTACCGCCTTGATGCCCTTAAAAAAAAGGGTCTTACGAAACTTTCCCGCCTCCCCTTTTCCATTCGAATTCTTTTGGAAAATCTTCTCCGCAATGAAGACGAACGGAGCGTAAGAAAAGAAGACATCGAGGCCTTGGCCCGTTGGAGCCCTCAAGGGGGACAGTCCCCTTCAAAGGGGACTGTCCCCTTGGGGAGTAAGGAGATTGCTTTTACGCCGGCGCGAGTCATCCTTCAGGATTTTACCGGCGTCCCCGCGCTCGTGGACCTCGCTGCGATGCGGGAGGCGATGAAACGGCTCGGGGGGGATCCGAAAAGGATTAATCCCTTACAGCCAGTGGACCTCGTGATCGATCACTCAGTCATTGTGGAGCGGTTTGGGACGCCTAAGGCCTTCAAAGAGAACACGAAGATCGAGTTTCAACGAAATCTCGAACGCTATCAATTCCTTCGTTGGGGACAGTCGGCCTTTCAGAATTTTCGGGTGGTTCCGCCGGGAACCGGCATCGTCCATCAGGTGAATTTGGAATATCTCGCCTCGGTCGTCTTCACCCAGAGAGAAGAAGGAAAAACTTGGGCCTATCCCGATACCTTGGTCGGCACCGATTCCCATACGACGATGATCAATGGGCTCGGAGTCCTCGGCTGGGGGGTCGGAGGGATTGAAGCGGAAGCGGCGATGCTGGGCCAGCCGATCTCCTTGAAGATTCCTGAAGTGGTGGGATTTAAACTTTACGGTTCCTTGCGGGAAGGGGCGACGGCCACGGACTTGGTACTCACGGTGACCCAAAGGCTCCGCAAAAAAGGGGTGGTTGAAAAATTTGTGGAGTTCTACGGACCGGGGCTTGACGCCTTGTCCTTGCCGGACCGTGCCACGGTGGCCAACATGGCCCCGGAGTATGGGGCGACGATCGGATTTTTTCCTGTGGATCAAGAAACGCTGGATTACCTCAAGTTAACAGGCCGGGCGGAAGAACACATTCGCCTTGTCGAAGCTTATTGTAAAGAACAGCGCCTTTTCCGCACAAAAAATACTCCGGATCCGGCCTTCTCAGATACACTTGAGCTTGACCTTGCCAGTGTCGAGCCCTCGCTCGCTGGACCCAAGCGCCCGCAAGACCGAGTCGCTTTAAAGGATACGAAACGTTCTTTCCGCGAAGCCCTTCTTGCGATGATGAAGGACAAAATGCCCCCCTTGGATCCCAAGCGAATTAACGGGTGGCTCGGCGAGGGGGGCAGCGCAACGCCGCCCGAGGAAGAATTGATGCACGGAGATACTTCGGGCGGGCTTGCGACGGCCGTTGTCGTGAAAACGGGGGAAGGAGAATATCAACTTAGACACGGTTCTGTGGTGATCTCTGCGATCACAAGTTGTACCAACACCTCGAATCCGCAGGTGATGATCGGAGCAGGGCTTCTTGCGAAAAAGGCCGTGGAGCGGGGACTGACGGTTAAGCCGTGGGTGAAGACAAGCCTTGCCCCAGGTTCCAAAGTCGTCATCGATTATCTTCACGAAACGAAATTACTCGATTCGCTTGAGAAGCTTCGCTTTCATTTGGTGGGATTCGGCTGTACGACCTGTATTGGAAATTCGGGGCCCCTTCCTGAGCCGATCGGTCAAGCAGTGAAGGAAAAAGATCTTGTGGCTGTGGCCGTCCTTTCGGGAAACAGAAACTTCGAAGGCCGGATCAATCCGCTCGTCCGGGCCAATTATCTCGCCTCGCCTCCTCTTGTCGTCGCCTATGCGATTGCGGGGACGATCGATATCGATCTTTATCAGGAACCGCTCGGGAAAGACCCCCAAGGCAATGCCGTTTATCTTCGGGATATCTGGCCGACCGAACGAGAACTTCAGGAGGCGATGCGCTCGGTGGGGGCCCCGATGTTTAAGAAGGAATATTCCCATGTCTTTGAAGGGGATGAAAACTGGCGAGCGATGAAGGTACCGGCCGGCGACACCTTCGCTTGGGATCCGAGATCCACTTACGTGAAACATCCTCCCTATTTTGAAAATTTTCCTTTTGCGCCGCCCGCCTTGAGGGACATTAGGAACGCGCGCGTTCTCGTGATGGTCGGGGATTCGGTCACGACCGACCACATTTCGCCTGCCGGATCCATCGCCAAGGACGGTCCGGCGGGAAAATATCTTATCGAACAGGGGATCGATCCCAAGGATTTCAATTCTTATGGGGCGCGTCGCGGCAATCATGAAGTGATGATACGGGGGACTTTTGCTAACCTTCGACTCAAAAATTTACTCGCTCCCGGAACTGAAGGAGGATGGACCCGCTATTTCCCATTGTCCCCCACCCCCCCCTCTCCCTTGAGGGGAGAGGGAAGGGGTGAGGGGAGAGAAATCGTACCTGTTTACGATGCAGCCATGAAATACCAAAAGGAGGGGGTCTCTCTTCTGGTCCTAGCTGGCAGGGAATACGGCGCCGGCTCCTCGCGCGACTGGGCGGCGAAGGGCCCGGCTCTTTTGGGTGTGAAGGCGGTGATTGCAGAGAGTTTTGAGCGGATTCATCGCTCGAATCTCATCGGGATGGGAGTTTTGCCTTTGGAATTTGAAAAGGGTCAGAACCGGGACTCGCTTGGCCTGAGCGGGGAAGAGGTCTATTCGATTGAGGGAATTGCGAAAGATTTCACACCGAGAAAAAAGCTCATCCTCTGGGTCAAAGGAAAATCGGGTGAAAAAAGTTTCACGGCCCTTTCACGCATCGACACCCCGGTGGAACTCGCCTATTACGAACACGGCGGCATCCTCCCTTACGTCCTCCGTCAACTCTTGAAGTCCCCTTGATTTAATAAATTAATATGGTATTATTTTAATGTAATGGAGGCAGGAACATGATCAAATTGGATGAAGCCACTCTAACCAGCCAGGGACAGGTGAGTATCCCCAAGAAAGTGAGACAAAAGCTTCACCTCGAGAAGGGGGACAAGGTGGTCTTTCTAGAAGACGAGAAGGGGAGGGTACTCATTCAGGAAGCAGAAATCCCGATCGAGTTTACCCATGAACAGTGGGAGGAATTTCTCAAGAAATGTCAGAAGGAGCCGGTCACTCGAGTTCGGGGGAAGAAAGCGGCTCTCCGCCACCTCGAAAGTTTGATGAAAAAAAGATCGTCGTAGAATTCACGCAGAGTTTCAATTCGAATTTTTCAAAGCTTTCCTACGAGATCCAAGAGAAAACGAGGAAGATATTAGAAGTCTTTATCGATTGTTATCTGGCGAAACAATTCCCCAAAGGTCTACGTGTCCACAAATGCGGTCCCTTCTTGAGTCTTTCGATTACAATGAATTATCGAGTTTTCGTTTTACCTATCCCTCGGGGAATAAAATTTGTTTTTATCGGCGATCATCAAGATGCGGGTCGATATCTTAGAAGGAATTAAGCGATTGAACTTTTGAAAAAAGCAGGGTTTGAGATCGATGAAGAACGAAACTGAAGCGCAGCCGTCGATTCATTTTTGGCTGAGGAGGCTTCATTCGCTCTCCGGGATTTTGCCGATCGGGGTCTTTCTCATTGAACACATGGCCTCCAACACCTTCATCCTGGCCGGTCCGGCGGCTTACAATCGCCAAATTGAGTTTCTAAGAAGTTTTCCTTTTGTGGTTTTTATCGAAATTACTTTTATCGGGCTCCCGATCCTTTATCACGCCCTTTACGGGCTTTACGTTTGGTCGACGGGAAAATCGAATCTGGCCTGGTACCCTTACCCAAAAAATTTCCTCTACACCCTTCAGCGCTGGACCGGACTCATTGCTTTTATTTACATCGGCTATCACGTTTATCACACGCGGATCGTCAATGCCCTCTATGGGACCGAAGTGAGTTTCGCGAGGATGCAGGAACTCGTGAGCGTTCCTTGGATCTTTTGGTTTTATGTCCTCGGCATGGCCGCCGTGATGTTTCATTTTGCCAATGGGATCTGGGCATTTCTCGTGAGCTGGGGAATCACAATTTCTCAAAAGTCCCAAAGAATCGCGGGTGCTTGGTCAGCAATATCGGGTGTCATTCTTTTTGGGGTGGGGGTAGCGTCATTAATTCACTTGACGTCATCCTGAGTCCGCCGAAGGCGGGCGAAGGATCTCAATTTGAGATTCTTCGCCCCTTTGGGGCTCAGAATGACGAACTCTTATGAAAAAAAGAGGCGTCATTGTGGTGGGGGGAGGGCTCGCCGGCCTTTTCGCCGCCATTAAACTGGGAGAAAGAGGAATTCCCGTCCAACTCTTTTCCATTGTCCCCTGCAAACGTTCCCATTCGGTCTCGGCCCAAGGGGGAATCAATGCCTCTGTCAATACCCAAGGAGAGGGAGATTCGCCCCGGATCCATTTTGAGGAGACGGTTCATGGAGGCGATTACCTTGCCAATCAGCCGCCGGTGATGGGGATGTGTGAAAAGGCCCCTTCCTATATTTATCTTTTGGACCGGATGGGGGTCGCCTTCAACCGGACGCCGGAGGGGAATTTGGATTTCCGCCGTTTCGGAGGGACCAAATTTCACCGGACCGCCTTCGCCGGTTCCACCACCGGCCAACAGATGATGTACGCCCTCGATGAACAGGTGAGACGGCTTGAAGCGGAGGGGCTTGTCAGGCGTTACGAAGGCTGGGAATTTCTTTCCGCGGTCATCGATGATACCGGGGTCGGACGCGGGATCATTGCGACGAACCTCACGAATCTCGAAGTCCAATCTTTTCGTTCGGACGCGGTGATTATGGCGACCGGAGGGGTGGGGGCCATCTTTGGCCGGAGCACCAATTCCATGATTTGCACCGGCTCGGCCGCCGGCTCTCTTTTCCAGCAGGGGGTCTGGTATGCCAACGGGGAATTTATTCAGGTCCACCCGACCGCGATCCGGGGCGAGGATAAACACCGGCTGATTTCAGAGGCGGTCCGCGGCGAAGGAGGGAGGATCTGGACTTACAAGGAAGGGAAGCGGTGGTATTTTCTTGAGGAGTGGTACCCCAATTACGGCAATCTCGTTCCCCGCGACATCGCCTCACGCGCGATTTTTAAAGTCTGTCGCCAGATGAGGCTTGGCGTGAACGGCGAAGACGTGGTTTATCTTGACATTTCTCATATCGATAAGAAGGTCCTCGAGGAAAAGTTAAAGGGGATTATCGAGATTTATGAAAAATTTGTCGGCGAAGACCCGACGAAGGTGCCGATGCGGGTTTTCCCCGCTGTCCACTACACGATGGGAGGAATTTATATCGATTCGCGTCAGATGTCGAATGTGCCGGGAATCCTCGCTTGTGGCGAATGCGAATACCAATACCATGGCGCCAACCGCCTCGGGGCCAACTCCCTTCTCTCCTGCCTTTATGGCGGTGAGATCGCGGCCGAGCGCGCGGAAGAATATATCAACGGCCTCTCCGTGACGGCGGAGTCGGTCAGTTCGAGGTGGTTTGATCAGCAAAGGAAGCTTGAAGAGGAGAGGTTTGAATCGATCCTCCGTTCGCACGGTAAAGAGAATCCCTACAGCCTCTGGGAAGAAATGGGCCAGTGGATGACGGATAACGTCACGGTGATCCGATATAATGACAAACTCAAAAAGACCGATGAAAAACTCCTGGAATTCAAGGAGCGACTCCGTCAGGT
>CAZMFE010000063.1:0-6420 GCA_964565495.1 uncultured bacterium | reverse complement strand
GAGAAATCGATGAAGATCGAGGAAGCCATCTGGGCTTTCAAGGACGAAAATGCATTCAAAAAACTCATCGACACAGAACGCTTTAAGGAAGGCTCAAAAGAGTATCAAGCGGTGCTGGCCGAAAGGCGCTTACTTGAGGAGGCAGACATTATTATCCTCCAAGAGATGGATATCGGCATGAAACGCTCGGAATATCGCAATGCGGTGAGAGACCTCGCCGAGGCCCTCGACATGAATTATGTCTACGGGACGGAGTACCTTGAGATTGATCCGGTGAATCTTGGGATTGAAAAATTTGTGGATGAGAAGGGGGTGGAGGACAAGGAACTACAGAGACTTTTTGCGGTGGATCCCGCGAAATACAAAGGGCTTTTCGGTTCGGCCATTCTGAGCCGCTACCCCATCCTCGAAGTGAAATTTTTTCAGTTGAAGAATCAAGCTTACGACTGGTATCACGGGGAACAGATTTCCCTCTCCGCTCTTGAAAAGGCGCGCAGGCGTGGGGCGAGGGCCGTCTTTCTCGAAACGCTTTTCCGGGAGATGAAGGTGGGGGGGAGGGTATTTCTCCAGGCCGATCTCTATGTCCCCGACCTCCCAGAAAAAAGACTTTCGGTGGTGAACGTTCACCTTGAGATCAAATGCAAGCCCAAGGGGCGTGAGATTCAAATGGCAGAGACCTTGAGTCACATCATCGATATCAAAAATCCAGTCATCTTGGCCGGGGATTTTAACTCCGCCCCGGGCGACTTGAGCCCCACCTCGGTCCGCCGGGAACTCCGGAACTCGGCGGCAAATCAGACCTTTTGGTTCGACCAAGCGGTTCGTTACGCTACGCCCCAAGGACTGGTCTTGACCGGATTTCGTTTCTTTTCCAACATCACGAAAAATTTCCAAAATCCAACCGCTCGCCATATCCCTATTGTTGCTCCCAACCCGACCAAGGGACTTTTTAAGTTGATCGAAAATTTTAGGTTCTATGATACCTTCACCTTTGATTTTCGAGGGGACCCTCGCCGTTCCGTTCATGGAGAAAAAGGCCCCCTTGCCAATTCCAATCAGCGGGATAGCGTCGGTTACAAGATGACCTTTACCACCGAGCGGACCATTGCCAAGGTCTTGGGAAAATACCGGCTCGACTGGATTTTTGTCAAATCTTACCTGTGGGACCCTAAGGACCGTAAGGGCCCCTACCGTTTCTCGCCCCACTTTGGGCGCACGCTTGAGGAGATGAACGATCGGCTGAAGGAGAGGATTTCGGATCATCACCCGAACGTGGTCGATCTTCCCTTCGAGGAGCCTAACCTTTAGAATAAGGCCTCATGGAGAAACTCCTCACCGCCAGACAGGTTAGCGAACTCCTCGAAGTCAAGATTTCCACGGTCTACGACTGGGTCTACCGGGGGGTGATCCCTTATGTGAAGCTGGGACGGCTGATTCGCTTCAAAAAACCGGAGATCTTTCGCTGGGTGGATTCTCATACGATCCGCCCGAAATCCCCGTCGGTCCGGAAAAAGGAATCGGGCCGAGCCAGTACCCAAAGAGAATTTCCTTTGTGATCCGGAAAGAGTACCCGCGGTTAGAAAACCTCTATCACTATTTTCATTCCCACCCCGAGCTTTCTGGCAAGGAAGAAAAGACCTCTCATCGGATTGCGGGAGAGCTTGAAGCGCTCGGCCTCAAGGTGACCCGAGGAGTGGGAGGAGAGGGGGTGGTGGGCCTCCTTGAAAATGGAAAAGGGCCGGTCATTCTTGTGCGTGCAGACATGGATGCACTTCCGCTCCGGGAGGCGACGGGCCTTCCCTACGCCAGTCAGGAGATCGGAGTGATGCACGCCTGCGGACACGATGTCCACATGACTTGTCTGGTTGGGACAGCAGCGGTTTTGACTCAAATGAAAAACAAATGGATGGGAACCCTTATTTTCATCGCTCAGCCGGCCGAAGAAAAAGGCGAGGGGGCCCAGGCGATGCTGGAGGATGGGCTTTTCACGCGTTTTCCAAAACCCGATTATGCGCTGGCGCTCCATGTCGATTCGCAGCTTGCCACCGGAACGATCGGTTACCGGCGGGGGCCCGCCTTTGCCAATGTTGATTCCGTGGATCTCACGATCTACGGGCGAGGGGGGCACGGAGCCTATCCCCATCTCGCGGTCGATCCGATCGTGATCGCCTCTGAGATTGTCCTGGCTCTCCAGACGATTCCAAGCCGTGAGCTTAAGCCCTATGAGACCGTTGTGGTTACCGTCGGGTCCCTTCACGGGGGGACCAAGCACAACATCATTCCGGATCAGGTGAAAATGGAACTGACAATCCGTTCTTATGCGGAGGAGGTGCGGAATCAAATCCTCGAGGCGATTCGTCGTCTCGCCACCGAGATTGCCCGGGCCCACAGGGCGCCCCGGGACCCTGGGATGGAGGTCACGGAATCGATCCCTTCGACTTACAATGATCCGGAACTTGTCGATCGGCTTCTGCCTGTTTTCCGAAAGACGTTTGGGGAAGAAAACGTCATTGAAAAAGAGCCCGAAATGGGGGGCGAAGATTTCGGGCTCTACGGCCGCGCCGGGGTTCCAGCCTTCCTTTTTCGGGTGGGCTCGGTTTCTCCGGAAAGAATTCAAGAGAGTCAAAAAGCCGGTGGAAGGCCGCTCCCGTCACTTCATTCGGCCGAGTATGCTCCGGACCCCGAGCCAACGATCACTTCGGGGATCCAGGCGATGGTCGCTGCGGTTCTGGAACTTCTCAGATGAAAAAATCTTATGATGCGATCGTCATTGGAGCCGGAGTGGCGGGCCTTCCCATCGCCCGAGAGCTGGCAAAGTCGAACGAGCGGGTTCTTCTCGTGGAGCGGGAGAGAGAAGGAGGAAAGGCCTCGCGGGCGGCGGCGGGAATTCTCGATCCCTATAGTGAAGCGAGAGAAGAAAGCCCCCTTCTTCGGCTCGGTCTGAAGGCGCTCGAATTTTACCCCTCCTTTCTTAAGGAATGGGTGGGGGATGCCGCCTTGAAGAAAGTCGAGTATGAGAAACTCGGCATTCTTTATTTGGCCTTGAGTCCTGAGGACGAGGCGTTTCTCAAAGATCGCTCGGAATGGCAAAAGAGTCATGGTCTTCGGGTCGAGTTTCTTCGAGGGAGTGAAGTCAGGCGACTCGAACCGACGGTGTCCGGCCGGACGCAAAGTGGGGTCTTGTATCCTGAGATTCCAAAACTGAACGCCAAAGAATTGACAAGGGCTCTTTTTAAGGCGGCTCAATCGGCCGGTGTTGAGTTCCGAACCTCGGTCAAAGAGGTTTCGGTTTGGACGGAGAAGGGAAAACTAAAAGGGATTAAGATGGCTCAAGACGCGGTGGAGGCGCCCCTCGTGATCCTCGCCTCCGGCTCGTGGACCGGACTCGATCCCAGGCTTGGGATCAAGGTCAACGTGAGCCCGGTGCGGGGCCAAATTTTACTTTTGCGATCGAAGCCCTCTCTTTACCCCAGACATATTCTTCACACGGCCCGCTATGCTTACATCGTTCCTTGGCCGAAAGGGAGGCTTCTCATCGGTTCCACCTTGGAACACGGCGAATTCGAAGATCGGGTGACTCCGGAGGGAAAAGAAGACATTCTCAGCCGAGCCAGCGAGATGGTTGAAGAGATTCGTTCTCTCCCCATCGAGTCGAGCTGGGCAGGTCTCAGGCCTTATGCCGACGGCGGGATGCCCTTGATTGGACCCACTCGGGTCCCGGGGCTTTTTCTAGCCACGGGCTATTACCGGAGCGGGATCCTGATCGGGCCCCTCGCGGGCAAGCTTCTTAGCGAGGGAATCGTCTCCGGGAAATTTTCATCCCTCCTTAAGCCTTTTTATCCGAAGGAGAGAAAGAAATGAATCGATGGATCATTATGTTCACTCTTGTGTTCACGGCCGGGTTCGTTCTCCCGAGCGGTTGGGGCGAGGTTAAAGGGCTCAAAGAGGAAGGATTCTTTTCCACAAAAGGGACAATTACTCGGATGGAAGCGGATCAAAAAAGGTTCACTCTTAAAAATGAAGGAGGCCTCGAGCTTACCTTTTATACGGGCGAAGCCAAGACATTCGCTGGTCTTGCAGTCGGTGACGCGGTGGAAATCGATTACCTCTACAACGAAAATTACGAGAAGATTGCCCAATCGATCCGAAAGCCGCTCAAGACATAACCCATTTCTCCAAACCTTCCGGCGTCTGCCAGCCAGGCAGGCTCAGTCGCGCCGAGAGGCTCTGGGGAATGAGGTACAGTTAAGAAAATGGGAATGACCAGTGGAATCCTAGAACTCGATGGATCCCGCTATTCAGGGAGCGGGACCATTGTCAGAACCGGTCTGGCTCTGGCCGCTTTAAGGAATCAACCCCTTCGGATCACCAAGATCCGCGAGAAGCGCCCGACGCCGGGGCTTCGCCCTCAACACCTTACCGCCGTCAAGGCGATTGAGGCCTTATCTGGAGGCCGGCTCGTGGGTCGAGAAGTAGGTTCCCGTGAACTCACTTTCTTTCCAGGGGGGAAGATTCAGGCGGGAAGCTACGTCTGGGCGATCGGAACCGCAGGGTCAACGACTTTGCTTGGGATGGCTCTTCTTCCCCTTTTGATTTTTGCGCCGGCTTGCTCGAGCGTTCGCATTCAAGGAGGACTTTTTCAAGATTATGCCCCCAATCCCTACCATATGGAATTTCTCTTCGCTCCCCTCCTTGCCCAAATGGGCACAGAACTTAGGTTTTCCCTCAAAAAGCCGGGTTATTACCCCAAAGGGGGAGGGGAAATCGAAATCGAAACCGAGCCTCTCCGGGAACCGCTCAAGCCATTGAGGCTTCTTGAGAAAGGGAAATTGAAATCGATTCGAGGGGTTGCCTTATCAAGCCATCTGAAACAGGGGCGGGTGAGCGAACGGATCCGAACAAGCGCTTTGGAATTTCTTTCAACCCGGAACACGACCGCCCAGATCGAGTGTGTCTATGAAGAAAAGGCGGACCAACCCGGGGCCGCGTTTTGTCTCTGGGCTGAGACGGATACCGGGTGCCGTTTTGGGGCCGACTTGGCTGGAAAACCGGGCTTGGCATCTGAGGCCATCGGCCGCGACGTGGCCGCGAGGCTTTGCTCGTATCTCGAAGGACCCGGAACGGTCGACCCCTTTCTGGCCGATCAATTGATTCCTTACGCGGCGTTAGCCGAAGGGACGAGTGAGTACCTTCTTCCCGAAATGACTGAACATGTGGAGTCTAATCTTTGGCTCATCCAGACCCTCCTCGGCGCCTCTTACGAGCTGGAGGGTCTTCACTTGAAGATCCAAGGAACCGGCCTCAAACCCCAAGTTTTTTCTTAAAAAATTCCAGGGCCTTCCACTTCGTGAAGGGAATCGCAAGGAGTGAGGGGTAGTGACCGAGAGGAAGGAAAAGAGTTTCAGGTTCTCCCAGGGCCCGCCAGAGAAGTTGACCATAGCGGAACGGGATCACTCGATCGAAAAGGCCGAGCATCATAAAAACCGTTTCTCTCGAGATCGAGGATGCGGTCTTTAAGGGATCAAGTCGAATCACCTTTTCAAAGGCTTCCTTCAATTTCTTTCCTTCCATTCCGACACTTTTAATGATCGCCTTGAGGTAACTTCGCATCAAAGGATCCCGAGAAGTGATCAAAATCTCTGGAATATTTCCCCCTACAAGCGCGAAGACATGGGCCTTCAGGCGAAAATCCGCCGCAACCCAGAGGGAGTTTAAGACGGCTCCAAAGCTGATGCCGAAGCTTCCTATTTTTTGGGGGTCAATCTCTTTTCGCCTGAGAAGTTCATCCAGCACTTTTTCGTTGCGTAAGATCGATTCCTCAAGATAGCGTTGGATCTGTTCGAGGCCATAGGCGGGATTGAATTCAAAGATCGGCCGATCAATGAGGGCGGCCGCGAAACCGTGTGAGGCAAAAAAGCGGGCGAAGTGGCGTTCCATAAGGAGGTCTTCAAAGAAAAGAAGCCGTCCCAGGATGGGCGTGAGACAGATCAATGGAAGGAGACCGTCAGCCCCAGGGAGATAGAGCTCAAAAGGAGACGGCTCGTTAAAAGCTATTTTCTGAATCCTCACAAGCTGTTATTCTATAAGTGAGGAACCCAAATGCAGAGAGGATTTTCAAGAAGACAAAAAGATGTTTCGCGGCTTGTCCGGGAGAGACGGGACACTGAGAAGGCTCGCCTGGAGTGGGAAAAAAGGAAGTTGAGCCAGGCGACTCCCTGGAAACCCAAAGAGAAATAGACAAAGAATCACCTCCGTGAGTCTCTATTGGATCGCCTTGGGGGTCGGGGGCCTTTTTTTGGTAGCCTACTTTTCTTACGGTCGTTTCCTCTCCCGCCAGTTTGACCTGAGGACTGAGCGGAAGACGCCTGCCTGTGAAATCAATGATGGAGTCGATTTTGTTCCGGCCAAGAAACGTTTCCT
>CAZMFE010000062.1:0-6800 GCA_964565495.1 uncultured bacterium | reverse complement strand
CGTGCAATCTTCCGGCAGGCCTCCGTAAGTTCCACTCGGCCCGAATAACTCAAAGCGAGGGTCAAGACCAGCTTTTGAAAGGAGCGGGTTTCGGCTTTATTGCGCTCGATCTTCTTTTGAATCTCAGGTTTCAGGTCTTTCAGTTCGCCAATCATGTTGAATCGAATCTCATTTTCCTTCAATTTGGGAAGTTCTTGGTCGAGGTAGCGCGAGAGGAGATCCATGAGAAAATCCACCTCTTCTTTCGGACGAACCCAATTTTCCTTGGAGAAGGCGTAGAACGTGAGGTAGCCGATTCCCAGCTCGAGGGCCCCTTCGATCACATCGCGGATTCGTTCCGCCCCCTTTTGATGACCCCGAAAACGAGGCAAGCCGCGCTCTTGGGCCCAACGGCCGTTTCCATCCATGATGATCGCGACATGCCGCGGTACGTTCATCATAAGAAAATTGTTTCTTCACGCTCGGAACCGACGGAAATGATTTTAATCGGTGCCCCGACGAGCTCTTCGAGTCGTTTCAAGTAACGCTTCGCATTTCGCGGCAGGTCCTTCCAACGGCGGATTCCTGAGAGGTCCTCCTCCCAACCGGGGTGCTCTTCGTAGACGACCCTGCATTTTTCAAGGATGGGGGTCTCCGCCGGATAATTCTCAAGCGTCTTCCTTTGGTAGCGGTAAGCGATACCAATTTTAATCCGTTTGAGGCCGCTTAAGACATCCAATTTCATTACTGCGAGTTCGTCGAGACCGTTGATTCGAGCCGCGTGCCGGGCAATGACGGCGTCAAACCACCCGCAGCGGCGGGGCCGGCCGGTCGTTGAACCGAACTCCTCCCCTTTGGTCTGAATCGCCTCCATTAATTTCGGCGGGAATTGAGTCGGAAACGGTCCCTCACCCACCCGAGTCGTGTAGGCTTTGACAACCCCGATAATCTGATCGATCAGGGTGGGGGCGACTCCGGTCCCGGAAATGGCGCCTCCCACCGAGGCGTTTGAGGAGGTCACAAAAGGATAGGTGCCGTGATCCACGTCAAGAAGGGTCCCTTGAGCTCCCTCAAAAAGGATCCGCTTCCCTCGATGAGCGGCCTCATAAAGGTAAAGGGCCGTGTCACGGATGAAGGGGCTCAAACGCCGCCCGTATTCCAGATATTGACGGTGAATCTTGCCGAAGGAAAGGCCGGGATGGCCGAAAATCCGGCGTAAAATTTGGTTTTTTTCCGCGAGCACGTGGGTGAGCCTTTCCTTGAAATAGGCCGGATCTCCGAGGTCGGCCAGGCGAATTCCAAGCCGCGCCGCTTTATCCCCGTAACAGGGGCCGATCCCCTTCTTGGTGGTTCCGATCTTGGTCGACCGGCTGGCCTGCTCTTCCTTGAGTCGATCCATCAGCCGATGATACGGAAAAATGAGATGGGCCTGATTGGAGATGAAAAGGCGCCCCTTCACCGAGACTCCGCTTTTCTGAAGCATCTCGATTTCTTCAAAGAACGCTTCCGGATCGATCACGACTCCGTTCCCGATCACGCAGACTTTCCGGGGATGAAGGATTCCGGAAGGGATCAGGTGGAGGACAAATTTTCGGGCTTTGGCCCGGACGGTGTGGCCCGCGTTATTGCCTCCCTGAAAACGTGCGACGATATCACAGCGTTCGGCCAAGAGGTCAATCATCTTCCCCTTCCCCTCATCTCCCCACTGCGCCCCAATCAAAATCTGGTTCATGATTTCCCAATGGAAGAAATTTCTTCCCCCGCCGCGGGCCTCAACACAAGAAATCCAAGGGATTCCGTGGAGGGGGCCCACCCGGTCCTACTCTTGGAACCCTTGGCCGGGTTTTCCCATCCCCGGAATCCCAGGATTTCTAGGACTCCCTTCGGCCCGGATGGCGTCGGGGGGAAGAAATTTTTTCCAGATCGTCGTGAGAATTTATTCCTTTCTTTGAGGCGCGAATCGCGGAGGCTTTGAGCAAAACTTGGGTGATTCGCCGAAGGGGAAGCGACGGCCCCCCGCCACGATTCTTGGCGGGGGGAACGGCGAGGGACCCCAGGCGAATCGCCCTTAGTTTTTGCCAAGGCCGGAGCGACTGAGCGCCGAGAAGATAAGGAATAAATTCTCGATCATGGCTTTAGAGTTTCACCAGTTTTACATCCAGGATAGGTGAGAATCTTATGATTTCGTCGAGTACTTTTTGGGACACTTCTTGATCGGTGTTGATGGTTGTCAGCGCCAACATCTTTTTTCCCTTCTGGACCCGCGCCAGAGACATCTCGGCAATATTGACTCGATTGTGACCCAAAATCGTTCCCAATTTGCCCACCACCCCCGGCAAATCTTCATTCTTGATTACGAGCACATACCCTTTGGGGTCAACATCCAGCCCCCAGAATTCGTTGATGTTGACGATCCGGGGTAACTTATTGCCGAAGAGGGTTCCCATCATGTGGTTCTTCTCGTGATCCCGGCCCGTTTCGATCTCAATGAAATTAGTGAAATCCTTGGCTTCTCCGGGCTTCGCTTCGTTCACGGTGATTCCCCGTTCGTGGGCCAGAGGACCCGCATTGACAAAATTAACGGTGTTGCCGCAAATCGGCGTGAGCAGTCCCTTGAGCACGGCCATCGTCAATGCCTGCAAGGGGTACTGGGCCACCTCTCCGCCGAAACGAATGGTGACTTCCCTGAGCTTGCCCGGAAAAAGTTGCGTGAGAAAAAGTCCCATCTTCTCTGCCAGGGTAATCCAAGGTTTGATTCTTCCGTAGGTCTCCGGATCGATGGGGGGATAATTAACCGCATTCCGGATCGCTCGGTTATGGAGCGCATCAATCACCTGCCGGGCCACCGCCACCGAAACATTTTCCTGGGCCTCATGGGTAGCCGCTCCCAAATGGGGGGTCGCGATCACCTCCGGGCGCTTCAACAAGGGGTTGCGGTTGGGGGGTTCCTTTTCAAAAACATCGAGGGCGGCGCCCGCGACTTTTCCTGATTGGATCGCCTGAAGGAGTGCCTTTTCATCCACAATCCCTCCCCGGGCACAATTGATAATTCGCACTCCCCGCTTCATCGCCTGGAAGGCCCCTCGATCGATCAGGTGTTCCGTCTCCGGGGTCAAAGGGGTGTGGAGGGTGATAAAATCTGCCTCCTTGAGAAGTTTTTTCAAATCCGAGAAGACAACGCCGAGGGGCTTGGCGCTCTCTTCCGTGATAAAGGGGTCGTAGGCCAGCACCTTCATCCCGAAGCCCTGACCCGCCCGTCTCGCCACTTCTCGGCCGATCCGCCCGAGCCCAAGGATCCCCAACGTCTTCCCTTGAAGCTCTGTTCCCATAAATTCCTCGCGCCGCCATTTGCCTTGGACCAAAGAGACGTAGGCCTGCGGGACCTTTCGGGCGAGCGCAAGCATCAACGTGATCGTATGCTCCGCCGTCGCGGTGGTATTCCCTTCCGGGGTATTCATCACAATGATTCCCCTTTTCGTCGCGGTTTCGAGGTCAACATTATCGACCCCGACCCCGGCACGCCCAATCACCTTGAGGTTCCGTGCTGCTTCAATGACCTCCTTCGTGAGGTGGGTGCCTGAGCGGACAATGACCGCATCATAAGGAGGAATGATCTCCACGAGTTCTTCAGGAGAGAGCCCCGCCTTCACGTCCACCTTGAGACCCCGCTCCTTCTGGAGGACCGCGAGGCCATCCCTTTCGAGCCGATCGGCAACGAGAACTTTCATCGTGCAAACTCCCTTTTTGATCTCATTTTTAAGGCCCGTTTGAGTGCAACCAGTCCGCGATCAATGTCTGGCTTCCTAATAAATCCCATGTGGGCCATCCGGATAATCTTCCCCTTCATCTCCCCTTGTCCTCCCGCCAGGGTAATCCCTTCCTTCTCGCGAATCCAATCCAAAAGCTCTTCCCCGTCCCTTCCCTTCGGTACTTTCACGGCGGTGACCCCGTTGGAAGGCCTCTCGGCGAATAATTCAACCCCCAAATCTTGCAAGCGCTCACGAGTGTAACCGGCCAGCTTCTCCGTGCGTTTGAGGACCCTCTCGAGGCCCTCCTTTTCCAGGCGCCGGATCGCTTCCCGGAGTGCGACCACCAGAGAAATCGCCGGCGTGAAGGGGGTGTCCCAATCGCGAAGCGCCTTTTCGTATAAACCCAAGTCAAAATAAAACCGCGGAAGCCTGGCCTCTTTCATCCGTTCGCTGGCGCGCGGGCCCACGGCGAGGAACCCCAGTCCCGGAGGAAGCATGAGGCCTTTCTGGGAACCTGAGATCGCGAGGTCGATCCCCCACCGGTCCATCTCAAAACGGTCCGCCGCGAGCCCGCTAATGGCGTCAACGATCAAGAGGGGCCCTTTTCCTCTGAGGCGGCGGCCGATTTCCTCCACCTCATACGTCACGCCTGTCGAAGTCTCGCAAAGATTGAAACAAACCGAACGAATTTTCGGATTTCTCTCGACTTCGGCCTCAAGGGCTCGAGGCGAGACCGCCTTTCCATACTCTACCTTTAAGATTTTTACTTCAAGACCATACGCCTTGGCGATCCGCCAAAACCGCTCGCCAAACTTTCCTCCGTCCACGACGAGCACGGTCTCCCCCGGCGAATGAAAATTGACAATCGCGGCCTCCATCGCTCCCGTCCCTGAAGCCGCGAACGTATACACCGGATGCTGGGTCCGAAAGATCCTCTTCAACCCCTCACTGACTTCCCGAAACAGTCTCTGATATCTCGAGGTCCGGTGGTGAAAAAGCGGTCGGGCCAAGGCCCGGAGGAGATCCGGAGGAACGGGAGTCGGACCCGGGGTCAGAAGAAGGGGGCGAGCCACGATTTATTTTAAGGCTTCGTCCCGGGAGGTAATGACCTGATCCACGAGGCCGTAATCTTTGGCCTCCTTGGCCGACATGAAAAAGTCACGGTCACTATCCTTCTCGATCCGTTCCAGCGGCTGGCCCGTGTGCTTGGCCAGAATTTTATTGAGATCCTCCTTCAACTTCAGAATTTCTTTCGCATGGATGGAAATATCGGAAGCGGTTCCCTGGGCTCCTCCCCAGGGCTGGTGGATCATCACTCGAGCGTGGGGAAGCGAGAAACGTTTTCCTTTCTTTCCGGCAGCCAGGAGCAGGGCGCCCATACTCGCCGCCTGGCCCACGCAAAAGGTGGCCACATCGCATTTCACGAATTGTATCGTGTCGTAGATCGCCAGGCCCGCCGTCACCGAGCCGCCGGGAGTGTTGATGTAGATATTGATGTCCTTCGCGGCATCCTCCATCTGAAGGAAAAGGATCTGTGCAATAATCAGGTTCGCAATCGTGTCGTCGATCGGCGTCCCGACGAAAACGATCCTGTCCTTCAAGAGACGCGAATAGATGTCATAGGCCCGCTCACCGCGGCCGGTAGTTTCAATGACCATGGGGACCAGGTAGCTCATGAAGCCCTCCTTCTTATTTCGTTCACTTTTGCATTGTCTTTGATTAACTGAATGACCTTCTCATTCAAAATTTGAATCCCAAGGGAGGCCTTCGCCTCCGGGTGCTCCGCGTAATATTTCCGGACCGGTTCTTCAGACTGACGATGCCGGAGCGCAATTTCTTTAAACTTCGCTGCAAAATCCGTCTCGCCCGGCCCGAGCTTCTCCTGTTTTGCGATCTCGTCCAGGAGAAAAGCGAGGCGCACCTGTCTGGCGGCCTCGGGGCGGAGCTTTTCATGAATCGATTTGAGTTCCTTCTGGATCGCCTCCTCGGTCAACCCTCTTTGACGAAGACCCTCGACCATCGACTCGGCGAGGCTCACCACCCTCCGCTCGACCACTCCCTGAGGGACTTCAAACGGGTTCTCCTTTAAAAGGGTATCGAGAAGGCTGTTTTCGAATTCCACTTCTGCCTGCCCCGCCTTCTCGGATTCAATCTCGCTTTGCAAGTGGCTCTGGAGCGCCTCCAGGGTTTCAAACTCCCCTGTCTCCTTCGCCAGATCATCATTCAAGGGGGGGAGCGCTTTCGCTTTCAATTCTTTCACTTTGACCTGAAAAATCCCGGTTTTACCCGTCCATTCTTTTCGGCCGAACTTCTCGGAAAACTGAATGCGCACCTCCCTTCCCTCCCCCGCCTTCACCCCGATCAACTGGCCCGAGAAACCCTTTAAGAATTCGTCCTCCCTGAGCTCAAACCAATCCCCTTCCCGTTTCTCGACCTCTTTGCCATCGACGGAACAAGTATAATCCGCGATGAGAAAATCCCCCAGCCTCGCGGGTCGATCCTCAACGGCGGCGAATTTGGCAAGTGACTCCTGAACCCGCCGGAGTGCCCCCTCGACATCCTCGGGTTTCACTTCCACCCTTTTCCTTTCGGCCGAAAGACCCTTGTATTTCCCCAGCTTGATGGCGGGCGGAACTTCCAGGAGCGCCTCATAGGACAATTTCTCATCCGTAAACTTGATTTCCCGAATCGTTGGACGCCCCAGAAATTCGATCTCCCTCTCCTTCACGGCCTCACGAAAGGAGCGTGAAATGAGCTGTTCCAACACCTTCTCCCGCGCCTCTTCTCGGAAGCGGACCTCGAGCACCTCTCGGGGAGCCTTGCCGGGGCGAAAGCCGGGGACTCGGGCCTCCTTCGCCGCCTTTTCGAAGAAGCCCTTATATTCCTCCCGAATCAGGTCTCCGGTCACAGCCACCGAAAGGACCTTCTCGCAGGGAGCTGAATCTTTTAAGGCAGTTTTCACACCCAAGCGTATCCTTTCTTCATTCTCAACCAGCGAGCGAAGGGATTTGAACCCTCGACCCCATCCTTGGCAAGGATGTGCTCTACCAACTGAGCTACGCTCGCAGGAGC
>CAZMFE010000061.1:0-6815 GCA_964565495.1 uncultured bacterium | reverse complement strand
TGGGGCTTTTGGTCGTGATATGCTTTCTGCTGGGGTGGTGGGTTTCTCCCCCCAAGAAAGGAGCTCTCTAAATGGAACAAATGGTACTGGTAACCGGTCTAATTGTATTGACCATCGCAGCCGCCCTGTTTGCCGCCTACTGGTTTGAGGGGCGGAAAAAACACTCGCACCAATAACCTTCTCTTCCTCACTCCGCACCTCGGCGCGGGGGCTAGAGTCTTGATCCTGTCTTTCAATTTCTTCTTCCAAAGGCAAAACAGGCTTTCCGTTTCGATCGTACGTTCCTAGAGGGAGCCTCCCCTTTGTGCCTTTTTTCAACATTTCATTGAGAAATTTGAGATGCACATCTTTCGGAGTTTCTAACGCTCCTTCTTCATATTTGTTAATCCTTCCTGTATGTAAATCCAAGTCGTAATTTTCAGAAGTACCCGGCGGATTGAGATCTCCCACCTTTGGATTGAGACGGCGCTTTTTGAATTCTTCTAAGATAAGAACTCGCGCTTTGTCAGAACTTTTTCCCTTAAAACCCAATTCTCCAGGATGTATATTCCAACCCCCTAAGACAGTGACTTGGAGATTTTGGAAGTCAACGCCAAGTTTCTCTAAACCCTTAAAAATTTTATTAAATGATTTCTCCACAAGAGTTTCCCGCTCGAAATGAGCAATAGCTCCTGTTTTGGTTTGAGGATCGTATAAGATTGTTACAATGCAAGTCTGGCAGCCCATAGTCTGGATATGTTCCACTTTCCCTTTATCATATTGCGCAATTCGATAAGTCCCCCAAAAAACCTCGAGAGCCTTTGGATCATCTGAAGTGGTCCCGACAACCGGCTTCTCGGATTGCAACGCCCGAGGTTTCTCCCCTGCTGAAGACCTGATAGTGCTTCCACCTGTAAGGACCAAAGCAACGATTGCCGCTGGGAGCCCAAACCACGCCCCAACTTTTTTCCATCCTTCAACACTTCCCCGCACCTCGGCGCGGGGAGCGGATACCGCTTGGGTCAATTTCTCAGTTACTTCTTCTTCATCCAGATTGAAACTGGTAGAAATAGAAGAAACCGAGGAAGAAGGACTCACGGTTAAAGGGGGAACGGGTGCGGAGCGGACGGCGAAGATGGGAGTTTCTACTTTTAAAGTGGTTACCGGGACAAAGATGATTTTTCCGTGGCGGTTTTTTAGGGGAACGGGGCTTTGAGGGTTCGTGTAATCTAAAATAAAAACACCGGACTTATTCTCGTCAAATTGGAGCCGGAATCTTCGATCTTCCGCATACAAACTATTATTAACGCGGTAAACCGCTTCTTCAGCGGAAACTTTAGCCTTAACCGCTATTTCAAAGAGGGATTCAAGAGCGAGTTTGATTTCATTTTCCATGAGCTCGGGCGAAGTCATTTTTTCGCGGACCAACCTTGAAATCAATTTCACCGCCGCTTCCAAATATTGCGTGTCAAAAGCGGTCTTCTTTTCACCGAGGAGGGAGGAGACATAAGCCTCGGGCGAGACTTTTTCCGTGATCCGGGGAGAGAGGATGGTGTAGGGGATTTGTTTTTTGCGGAAGGAGCGCGAAAGACCTTCCGTGTGGAAACCGCCGGTGATGAGGATGGTAACGCCCTTGTCATTGCGAGGAGCCGAAGGCGGCGAAGCAATCTCGGCGATTGCTTCGCCGCCCTTTGCGGGGCTCGCAATGACGGAAGAGGGTTCTCGCAATGACGAGTGGACGATTTTCTCCACCATCACCTCTTCGCGCTCTTTGGCGAGTGAGTAAAAGCGGCGGGCTTCGCCGTAAACGGTTTCAATCGTTTCTATGTCGTCAGGAACAATTTCTTGATGTCCCCGACCGGTAGCTTCCTGAAGCGATTCGATTCCGAGGAGGAAACGGACAAGCGGGCGATCCTCCCGGCGTGACTCCTCGACCTTGGCGTAGTCTTTGGGCGTCAACTCAAGATCAAAGAGCCTTTCAAGCAGCCTCTCCTCGTGGACGAGCCTCACGAGTTTTCCTTCCTCTTCTCTCGCGGAAACCGTCCGGAGGAGGGTCTCAAAAAGCTTTTCCAATTCAGCGAAGAGCCTTTCCGCCTCAAGTTCGCTTTGGAGAATGGCCGCTTCCAGGTAACGGGTGAAGGAGGGATATCGCTCAAAGGAAAATCCGCGCTCCATCGTCGCTTCCACAAGGCGCTCCGCGAGATAGCGGGGGAGGTCATTCTTGCGAAAGCCCGGGTCATAGACCATCCCCGCCCGGAAAGGGGAAAAGGAAAGATTTTCAAAACTTTCCACGAGCGATGGCTCCACCTGGATTTGTCTCAAGAAACCGGTCAACTTTTGCCGGTCGGATTGGATTTTTTCCGGCTCGAGTTTTGTCTCGAGCTCCTGAAGCCTCAAGAGGCGGATCATTTGGGGCCAATCGAGCTGGTTCTCGTAATGGCGAAGGTCAAGCTCCAGGATCTCTTTAGCCTGCCGTTCCAGTTCCAGGGCATAGGAAAGGAGTTCCCTCTGGCCGGCATCAAAAGATTCGCTCGAGCGGAGGAGCTTGCGGGCGCGGGGGCTCAAGAGGAGGGTTTCGAGGCGGTCGAGACGCGCGCGGGTCTCTTCAACGAAGCGGCTGGTGAGCGGACGCCGGAGCATCACCCTCTGAAAACTCATCAGATTGTCGCGGTAAAGCGAGGGATCTTCAAGGCCATAAGCAGGAATCTTTTTCTGGGATTCGATCAAGAAAAGTTCTGCGCCGGTGAGTTCTCCTTTCTCCACCAGCCTTTCCGCGACCCGGACATTGAGTCGGTTATCGTCGAAAAATCGGAAATAATCCGGACTTAACTCCTCCCCCGCTCCTTCAATGTAGAGAGCGTTGATTCCATACTTTTCATCCAATAATTTGAGAAGGCCGTAAATCTTCCGTTGGGTTTCCCCATGGGCGTGGACGCTTTGGATATGGATCAGAGGAACGCCTGTAGCGTTTTTAGGATCCGGAATAAAAACTTCCTCAACGGAGGCCAGTTCCGGCGGGATCCCCAAAGGAACAAAAGAGAGGGGAATCTTTTCAAGTGTTGGCTGGGCGAGAGCGGGAGGCGGAAGGGCGAAGAAAGAGGTGACAAACGAGACAATGACGAGACTTGCTACGTACTTTTGATAGGTTTTAAGAAAAGACATGAGAAGAAAATATCCCTTGGTTACGGTAACCCCTTTCTGTTCAATTTGTTGGGAATGTTTCGAGAACGTTAAAAGATACCCTATTTTATGCCGAGGGTCAAGGGTGATGGAACGCTTGACTGCAGAGGGGGTTCCCTGTATATTCGCAACTCTTACCACGGGAGCGGGAGAGAGATCCAAAAAATTCATAACTATTTTAATACCAAGGAGATAGAAATGAAGCAAACAAGGGGGGTGACGATTTGGTTTACCGGACTCCCAAGTTCCGGCAAATCGACTATTGCCAGAATCTTAGAAAGACGTTTTCGCGAGCAGGGGCTCAACTGTGAGCTCTTGGACGGAGACGTGGTCCGGACGAATCTCAGCAAGGGGCTTGGTTTTTCCAGGGAAGACCGGGACACCAACATCAAACGGATCGGCTTTGTCGCCCATCTCCTTACGCGTAACGATGTGATTGCCATCGCCTCCGCTATCTCCCCTTATCGAGAGGTGAGGGATGACAACCGCCGGCTCATCGGAAATTTTGTTGAGGTTTACGTCAAGTGTTCTGTCGAGGAGTGTGAGAGACGGGACGTGAAAGGCCTTTTTAAAAAAGCCCGGGCTGGGGAGATTACGGGTTTCACCGGCGTGGACGATCCTTATGAAGAGCCTTTGAATCCCGAAGTGGTCTGTGAGACTGAGAAGGAGACGGCTGAGGAATCGGCCGAGAAGGTGATTCGAAAACTCGAGGAGCTGGGATACCTGAAATCCGAATGAAGCGTATCGACTTACACATGCATACGACGCACTCCGACGGAACCTATCCTCCGCGTGACCTGGTGCGTTTGGCGAAGGCGAAAGGCCTCGCCTGCATTTCTGTGACGGAACACGACACGATGTCCAGTTTCGAAGAGTGTGCCGATGAGGCAAAGAAATTAGGGATTGAACTCATTCCTGGCATTGAAGTCAGCGCCCAATTTGAACCCGGAGCGCTTCATATCCTGGGCTTTTTTCTGGATCGAAATCATCCAAAATTAAAAGTTGCTTTAGAAGAGATTCAAAAGGCGAGGCGGGAGCGTAACCCTCGAATTATCGAAAGGTTAAATCGATTAGGCGTTCCCATCACTTTAGAAGAAGTGGAACAAGTGTCGGGAGGAAAACAGGTGGGCCGGCCTCATTTTGCCAAGGTGCTTGTAAAAAAAGGAATCGTGAAATCGATGGAAGAGGCTTTCCGGAAATATCTTGCGAAGGGGAAGCCGGCTTATATCGATAAAAGGCGGCTCTCTTCCGGCGAAGCGATTCAGAGAATCCGCGAAGCGGGAGGCATTGCCTCGGTGGCCCATCCGAAACAGATGAAGCTGGAGGAGGCCGGGCTCACGGAGGAACTCGCCCGCCTCGTCGAAGAGGGGCTCGGCGGTGTAGAGGCTTACAATAGTTGTCAGAGTCGGGAGGAGGCCGAGCTTTACAAGCGGCTTGCCAAGCGGTTTAATCTTTTTATCACGGGCGGCAGTGATTTTCACGGCGGAAATAAACCCGACGTTGATTTGGGTTATCTCGGTGACGGCGTGGAGTTGGGTTATGAGGTCGTGGAAGCGATGAAGGCGGTGTTGAGAAGATAAATGTTAATGACTCACGCATTGGATCTTGAAAAACTCAACCAGGAATTCGAGAAGAAAAAACCGGAGGAGATTATCGCCTGGGCCCTCCGCGAGTTTTCTGGGCGGATCGCCTTGTCTTCCTCTTTTGGACCCGAGTCAGGGGTTCTCCTTCGCATGGTGAGCCGGATCGACCCGAGCGTGCCCGTTCTTTTTCTTGAAACCGGCTACCACTTTCCAGAAACCTTGGAATATAAAGAAAATCTTAAGCGCCTGTTGGGTCTTAAAAGTGTCGTTGAGCTCAAGGCCGGTCCCAAAAGGAAGGCCGAGGTGGTAGCCCAGTACGAAGGGGTTCCCTATGAAAAAAATCCCGACCTCTGCTGCCAGATCAATAAGGTGGAACCGATTGACCTTGCCTTGAAAGAATTTGACGCCTGGATGAGCGGGATTCGGCGCCAACAGACCGATTTTCGCAAGTCGATTCGGATCCTTGAGGAGTACAAAAAAGGAGACGCCGAGCTTTACAAGGTGAGCCCCTTGGCCAATTTCACCTCGCGCGAGATGTGGTGGTATTTGAAAGAGCACAACATTCCAAGGCATCCCCTTTATGACAAGGGCTATTTGAGTGTGGGGTGTTGGCCGTGCACGCGGCCGGTTCAGCCGGGCGATGACGAACGCTCGGGCCGCTGGGCGGGGCGAGCGAAAAGCGAGTGCGGCATCCACACGTTTCTGGAAGTCGAAGAAGAAAAGGAGAAGGAGGCTCCGGGGAAACCCGGCGTCAGCTATTCAACAGGAATATGATCACTCCCCACGGCGGGAAATTAATTAATCGCGAGCTCCCCGAAAGAGAGAAAGAGGAGTCGCGCCGGAAGGCGAAGACGTTGAAGAGCCTCACGTTGAGTGCGCTGGAAGAATCGGATCTTGAGATGATTGCGACAGGCGCCCTCAGTCCCCTCGAGGGATTTATGAACAAGGCGGATTTTAATTCCGTTCTGGACTCGATGCATCTTTCACCCCTCACCCCTCCCTCTCCCCTCAGGGGAGAGCCTGCCTGCCGGCCAGGCAGGGGTAAAGGTGAGGGGATTGCCTGGAGCCTTCCCGTGGTGAAATCGGTCACTCAAGAAGAAGCAAAATCTCTGAAAGTCGGCGAAGAGGTCGCACTCAAAAATGAAAAAGGCGACTCGCTTGCGATTCTCAAAGTCGAGGAAACTTATCCTCACGATAAAACCAAGCACGCCCAGAAGGCCTACGGGACGTGCGAGACAACCCACCCGGGTGTGGAGCGCGTTTTCAAAATGGGGGATTTCCTCCTCGCCGGAAAAATTCAGCTTTTTCAAAGACCGGATCACAAGAATTTTACCGAATACCGCCGGGATCCAGCCCAGACACGAAAAATTTTTGAGGAGCGGGGCTGGAATAAGGTCGTCGCCTTTCAGACACGGAACCCCATTCACCGGGCCCACGAATACATTCAAAAGTGTGCCCTTGAAATTGTGGACGGCCTTTTGATCCACCCCCTCGTTGGGGAAACCAAAGGAGACGATGTTCCTGCCGAGGTCAGGATGCATTGTTACGAGGTTTTGATCGAGAAATACTATCAAAAGTCGCGGGTCCTTCTCTCGGTCTTTCCCGCGGCGATGCGCTACGCCGGCCCGCGCGAGGCTATTTGGCATGCGATCCTCCGAAAAAATTATGGATGCACGCATTTTATTGTGGGCCGGGACCACGCCGGCGTTTCCCGTCCTGATGGGAAGGGTTACTACGGCCCCTACGACGCTCAGAAGATCTTTGACGAATTTAAGCCGGGCGAGGTGGGGGTGACGCCCCTTTTCTTCGAAAACTCCTTCTACTGCCGGACCTGCGGCGGGATGGTCACGGAAAAAATCTGTCCTCACAATTCGACCGATCGGGTGATTTTTAGCGGAAGTCAAGTCCGCCAGATGCTCCGGCGTGGCGAGATCCCTCCGCCCGAGTTCACTCGCCCAGAAGTCGCTCGAGTCCTGATTGAAGCGTATCAGACAAAGGAGGGTTGAGATGTCCAATTCCAAAAGGACCAAGCCCACGGTGGCCGAGGATGCGCTTCAATTGATTGGGAATACA
>CAZMFE010000060.1:0-6996 GCA_964565495.1 uncultured bacterium | reverse complement strand
AGCGACCTCAGCCCACCAGGTCGAGGGGGGGAATCAGTGGAACGATTGGTGGGCCTGGGAGAAGGCGGGAAAGGTCGGCCAAGCTTCCGGTGCTGCCTCGGATCACTACCGCCGTTTTCGCGAAGACTTTCGCCTGGCCCGTTCCCTCGGTCACACCGCCCACCGGTTTTCCCTGGAGTGGAGTCGTCTGGAACCTGACGAAGGCCGGTGGAACGAGGAAGCGTTTCGTCATTATGACGAGGTTTTTGACGCGCTCGCCTCCGAAGGGCTCGAGCCGGTGGTCACCCTTCACCATTTCACCAATCCGGCCTGGTTTGCCGAGCAAGGGGGATGGCTCGCGCCTCATGCGGCAGAAAAATTTGCCGCCTACGTCCAGCGGGTCGCCGAAAGGTACGGCCGAAAGGCTCGCTTTTGGATTACGCTGAACGAGCCCCTGATTTACATCTATCAAGGTTTTCTTTTAGGCCGGTGGCCTCCCGGAGAGCAATCGGTAGAGAAAGGGTTTCGGGTGCTCCGCGAGTTTGTCCAGGCCCACCTCTCGGCTTACCAGATTCTTCACGAGGGCTCCAAGGGTTCCGAATGCTGGGTCTCTATCGCCAACCACATGACGGCCTTTTCGCCGTGCCGGCGAAATTCAGTTCTGGATCGACTCAACCTCTTCTCAAGGAACTGGTTTGTCAACCATCTCCTTTTCCGAGCGCTTCTTTCCGGATTTCTTTTCTATCCGGGGATCTTCTCGGAAAAATTGCCTGCCGCGAGAACGCTCGATTTCCTGGGGGTCAACTACTACAGCCGGGATTTCGTCCGCTTTGCCGGATTCTGGGGGGTTCAACAATTCGGGACGGTGTGCTCGAAAGATCATCACCCGGGAGAAGTCGGGGAACTCAATGATTTGGGATGGGAAGTCTACCCGAAGGGGATTTACGAAATGATTTCGTCACTTCGGGGATTCGGGCTTCCGATTTTGGTGACGGAAAATGGGATCTCGACCGGCGATGACCGCCAGAGGGAACGTTACATCGAAGCCCACCTGAAGGAGCTTGGACGGGCTCGGGAGGAGGGGGCAGCAATTTTTGGTTATTTTTATTGGTCTTTGGTCGATAACTTCGAGTGGGCAGACGGCTTTCGGCCCCGCTTCGGGATTGTGGAGGTCGACTATGCCAACCAAGCCCGGCGGGTCCGGGCGAGTGCTCAGACGCTCAGCAAAGCGTGTGAAACCATTTTAGGGAAGGGGCATGCAGGGCGAACTATTCCAGATATCAGGGGCCCGGGCGGAGGCTTCTAAGGTTTCTTCAAGTCAACCTCGCTGGATCGACTCTTTTCGGGTGACCCTTCGGCTTGATCATTTATCCGTCTTAGGCATTTCTGCCTTAGTCCTTTACGTATTAGTCTTTTCCTTCGGCGTGGAGAAAGGGAAACAGATCGCCTTACGCGAACTCGAGGCCAAAAGGACAGAAGCAGCGGCCCTCCAGGAAAGTTTGGTGGAAGCCGTTCGCGATACCGCTCCTTCCATGCCTTTAAAAGAGACTCCCGCGGTCGACCCTCCGCCGTCCCCCAAGGTCGCAGAAGTCACGCCCTCCTCACGGGTCGGTAGATATACGATTCAAGTTATTACCTTTACGAGTCAATTGCGCGCCGAGGAAGAAGTGAAGAAGTTCCAGGAGAAAGGATATCCAAGCTTTATTATTCCCGGGGGAAGATTCTTCCAAGTCTGCGTGGATCGGTTCGAGAATCTCACCGAGGCGCGGCAGAAACTCCTCCGGCTCCAGGCCGAAGGATTCGCCCCGCCAGACGCCTTTATTCGGCCTGTCAAAGGCCAAATTCCCCTCTAGAGTTACTTTTCAACTGGCCAAATTTCGTCCCCGCAGGTATAATGCGTCTCAACGATGTCTCAGCATTCCAGTCTTAGAATTGATCCCACTCAGCAAGGGCACCGCAATGTCCTGAAGCGCCATGAGCGCGTCCAACGTCTCATCGATCTGGAGCGATGGAAGGACCGCCAGTCAGCCTTTGGGCTGCCCAAGGTCAAATCGCTCAAAATTAAAGTGAAAAAGGTCAAGGCGGAGAAGGCGGAAGGCCAGATGCCTCAAGCCGCGGCCCCTCCAGGAGCCGCGCCGGCCCCTGCTCCCCCGGCCGCTGCCGAGAAGAAGAAGCAGGTCCCGCCACCAAAGAAGTGAGTCGGTCAATCCCGAAAGTGGTCCAAATCCGGCGTTTGCAGGGCGAGGATGCGGAAGCGGTGAAGAAGCTTATCACGGGGATTGTGGACGGCGAATTCCGCGAGGAAAAATCAGCCTTGTCACTGGGGGATTTGGAAAATTTAGAAGCCTCTTATGGAAATTTTGGGGAAGCATTTTTTGTCGCTGAGGAGGGGAGAAAGATCATCGGGACGGTGGCGGTCAAGCGAGAGGACAATCGGATCGCGCTCCTCCGAAGAATTTTTGTCGCCCCGGAGTATCGGATGAGACAGATCGGACTCAGGCTGCTCGATCGAGCGATTGAATTTTGTAAAGAGGTCGGTTACCGGGAGCTCATTTTTAAGACGACCTCGCGAATGTCCGCCGCGATCGAACTGGTAAAAAAACGAGGGTTTCAATCCCGGGCGAAAGTTCCGTTGGGGCAAGTCGAGCTCTTGAAATTTTCTTTGTCTCTCGAAGGAAAGCGATGACTTTGACGAAGCTCAGACTGGGACGAAAAAAAGACGAGGGTTCGCTCAAACCGCTCACGGAAAGGGAAATTCAAAAAAAGCTCTACGGAGCTTATCGGGAAGAGAACGAGAATAGCTTCAAGAACGACATCCCATCGATCTTGGGCAAGCCGCGGCGGAAAGCGGAGAGTCTTGTGTGGCGAAGGGCCGTTTCGTTGTTTTCAAAAGCCTTCGCGGGGCTCGCGAAATTTTCAAGAAAGCTTCTGGCCAAGACAGCTTCGGGTTGGGGGGCGGGCGTTCTTGTGGTCGCTTTGCTTTTTCTCGGGATCCACGTGTTGAATGGCTATCGCGAAAAGGCGATGAAAGCTTCGAAGCCAAAAATGCCCTTAGAAACTTCTTCTCTCAGAGAGGAAGTCCCCAGCCTAGTAGCCCCTGTGTCTCCGGCCTCGCCGCCGGTGGCAGTCGAGCCCCCTCCTCCGCCTCCTACCCCCCGTAGGTCTTACGTCATTCAAGTGTGTACCTACGCGAGTCGAACAGATGCCGAGCGGCTGGCTGAAAAGATGAAGGCGGCAACCCTTCCTGCCTTCGTGGAGCCTCTGGGCCGCGCCAACGGAAAAACCTTTTACCCCGTCTTTCTGGGCCGGTTTGAAACCTTCCAGGAGGCCCAGGCGAAGCTGAAAGAGTTTCGAGGAAAACCGGTTTCTCGAGACTTTCAAGACAGTTTCATTCGAACACTCTGAGGCGGTCCTTTTTATTTCCACCATGTGGGACGGATTCGACAAACGAAAATTTCCAAGGATCAATCTTCGTTGCGAAGTGAGGCTGCTCGGGATGCCCCAGGGCGAGGTGCTTCGCACTCAAACGGAAAACGTCGGGGCGGGGGGGATTTGTGTCATCTTGGAGCGCCCGCTCGAACGCTTCTCCCAGGTTTCGGTCCGACTTGAAATCGATCCTAATCTCCCGTGGATCGAGTGTGGGGGGAAGGTGGTCTGGGTGGTTCCTTCGCGGAGGGTCGGCGGGAGACACGAGACCTTTGACACGGGGATTGAATTTATGGGGTTGGATTCCGGCCACCAGGAGCTCATCCGATCCTATATCGAATCGCGGGTTGAGGCCCCCTGAAGCAGGAGGCGCTGGCGCCGGCAATGGACTTTTCGTTTGATATCGTTTCTCGTGTGGATCTCCAGGAAGTGGATAATGCTGTCAATCAAGCCCAAAAGGAGTTGGCTACGAGATTCGATTTCCGAGGAAGCAAAAGCCGTTTTGATTGGAATCGGGATGAGAAAAAACTGATCCTTTTAGCCGATGACGAGCTGAAACTGAAAAATCTTCGGGATATTTTAACGACTCGTCTCGCCCTGCGGAAAGTTCCCCTCAAGTCGCTCGAATGGGCGAGGGAGGAGAAGGCCTTTGAAGGACTGGTGCGGCAGGAAGTGAAACTCACGATGGGAATCCCGTCCGAGAAGGCGAAAGAGATCGTCAAAGAGATCAAGGGAATGGGCCTCAAAGTTCAAGCCTCGATTCAAGGAGAGGAGGTTCGTGTGAATTCGCGTTCGAAAGACGACCTCCAGGGTGTCATCCAACATCTGAAGACCTTCCCCTGCGCGATTCCCCTCCAATTTACCAACTACCGGTAAAAAATGGGGGGTCCCCTTGTAAATTCGCAGGTCCTGTGTTATAGTTCTTTTACCACTTTAAAAAGCCATAACAACTTGTTGTGAGACAAAGAGTTAGAAAAAAAGCAGGTGAAGGGTTTTAATCTCTTGCCGATGATCAGAAAAAAGGCCCGTGATGAGGAGGTGAAAAATGGAAAAAGAGCGGCGGAAGTTTAAACGCTTCGATGCCTACATGGGCGTCCGCTACAAGCTCTCCGAACCGGGAGAAGTCAAGGGAATTGCTCTCAGCAAAGACCTCTCTCGTGAGGGGCTGAAGGTCAATGCGCCGGTGCGTTTGCCCGAAGGATCCACGCTCGACCTTGAACTCGATATTCCGGACGATCCAAAGCCCGTTCGCACCACAGGAAAAATTGTCTGGAGCCAAACTTCCCAAGGTCAAGATCAGGGTTATGACGTCGGAATCCGCTTTGTGATGATGGATCCGGTGGATAAGTTTCGTGTCTTGGATTACGCCTACAACCACTGGTTGGAGACGAAAGTCAACGATTTTTCCGATCCCGAAAAAGTCTCCGAACTTGAATAAAAGAAGTTCTCAAAGCCCCTTCGTTTAGACATTTCATATCTTTACTCTGAATGCGAGACTCCTCATCGGTGATCCTTGCGATTGACCAGGGAACGACGGGGACTCGTGCCCTCCTTTACGATCATCGGGGCCAGCTCCGAGGAAGCGCTTACCAGGAATTTCACCAGTATTACCCCTCTCCCGGCTGGGTGGAACATGACCCAAGCGAAATCCTAAACTCCACCGTTCAAGTCATTCGGCGTGCCCTTTCCCAGGCCCGTTTACCTTCCCAAAAGATCGTTGCGATCGGGATTACCAATCAGCGGGAGACAACGGTCCTGTGGGAAAGAAAGACGGCGAGACCGCTCGCCCGCGCGATTGTTTGGCAGGACCGCCGAACAGCCCCTTTCTGTGAGAGACTGAAGCGGGAGGGATGGGAATCTTTTTTCCGTGAGCGGACCGGTTTGGTCCTCGACCCCTACTTTTCGGGGACCAAGATCCGCTGGCTCCTTGACACGATTTCCGGTCTCGGGCGGCGAGCGTTACGAGGAGAGATCCTCTTTGGGACCATCGACACTTGGCTCCTCTGGAACCTGACCGGGGGTAAGGTGCACGCCACCGACGCCACCAATGCTTCGCGGACCCTTCTCCTCAATCTGAAGAAAATCACTTGGGACTCCCCCCTCTTAAAGGTCCTTAAAATTCCCTCGGCGATCCTGCCGGAGGTTCACCCCTCGTCATTTTTGTTCGGGAAAACCTCAACCTTCGGTCCGTTAAAATCAGGAATCCCGATTGCGGCTTTGGTCGGTGATCAGCAAGGGGCTCTCTATGGGCAAGGATGTTACCGATCGGGAGAAATGAAAAATACCTACGGGACCGGCTGCTTTTTAGTCCTCAATCAAGGGAAACATTACCGGTCTCCGTCTCAGGGGTTGCTGGGAACTTTGGCTTGTGACGTCGACGGAAAGCCCGCTTATGCCCTTGAAGGAGCCGTTTTCATCGCGGGGGCGGTGCTGCAGTGGCTTCGCGACGGCCTGGGTCTGATTCGGAAGGCTTCCGACTCGGAGAAGATTGCCCGTCATCTTCGGGATACCGGAGGGGTCATTATGATTCCGGCGTTCACGGGCCTCGGGGCTCCTTACTGGAATCCGAACGCGCGCGGTGCCGTTTTTGGCCTGACGCGCGGCACCGGGAGAGAACATTTGGTGAAGGCCGCGTTGGAGTCGATCGCTTATCAGAGCGCCGATGTTTTCGAGGCGATGGCAAGGGTCGTGGGGCGACGCCCGAGTTTTCTGAAGGTGGACGGGGGAGCCGCAGCCAACAATTACCTGATGCAATTTCAGGCGGATCTTTTGGGAATTCCGGTGCTCCGTTCCGATCGGACGGAATCGACCGCTTGGGGAGCGGCAAAACTCGCGGGGATCCAATGCGGATTCTGGAGGGGAGTGGGAGTGATCGACCGCATGCGCCGCTACCGGAAATTCTCGCCCCGGATGTCCCCTCGCGAACGGAAGGAAAGACTGGGGGCTTGGCGGGAGGCCGTGAGAAAGCTTCTGGGCCATTCGAGAAGGATTGCTGAATTGCCGATACATTAACCCCAATGGCTCTCTTTCCTTTTGGTCGTAAATTAGAGGCGAGCAAAGGCTATTCTTTCAACGAGATTCCTCTCTTTTCCACCCTTTCCTCCTCTGAAATCCGCCTGATTGAGAAAAAGATTCGTCTGGTCGAGTACAAACGGGGAGACCTCATCTACGAGGAGGGAAAACCGGCGGATGCCTTTTATGTGATTGTCTCGGGAAGGTTTCGCGTTTTTCAGAAAATTCGGGGGGAGGAAGAGAAAACTCTGATTTATCTTTATCGGGGAGACTATTTTGGAGAATCTTCCCTCCTCACCGGACAGGTCCATAGTGCTTCGGTGGAGGCGCGCTCAGATGGTCTGTTGCTGAGACTGGACAAGGAGGAATTCTTAAAAATCCTTGCCGAAATCCCGGCCCTTTCACTCCATCTGAGCCGGACCCTGGGACATCGGCTGACGAAAATTGAGGGACCGGGAAGAAAGAAGCAGGAGGTCAAAGTCGTCGCCCTCTATGCGACCCTCCCTCCTCAGGAAAGTTTCCAATTCCTCCTGGATTTGGCTACCGATTTAGTCCGCGAAACGAAATCCCGGGTGATTT
>CAZMFE010000059.1:0-7031 GCA_964565495.1 uncultured bacterium | reverse complement strand
CGTCAGGTTAAAAACCAGAGAGCTCCCGCCGTAGCTGACAAAAGGGAGAGGAAGGCCTTTGGTCGGAATGAGGCCGGTCGCCACGAGCATATTAATCATCGCCTGGAGGACCACCAGCAAAACCAGAGAAATGACAAAAAGTTTTTCGTAATTTCCTCGGGCCCGTTGGGCCACCGCCAGACCCGCAAAGAGAATCGCCGCATAAAGGGCGAGCACCAGAAAGGCCCCGATCAAACCCAGTTCCTCCCCAATGATGGAAAAGATAAAGTCGTTGTAACTCTGGGGGAGATAAAAAAGCTTTTGAGTGCTCTCCCCTAACCCCACCCCCCTCACTCCCCCGAGTCCAAAGGCAAGAAGGGATTGGATAATCTGGAAGCCGGATCCCTGGGGATCATTCCAGGGGTTGAGGTAGGCTGTGATCCGGCTCAGTCGATAGGGAACTCGCATCACCAGGAGGTAAAAGGCGGGGATAAAGAAAACACTCACGGCCAGGACATAGTGAAGCCGGATCCCGGCGAGAAAGAATAGGATGGCCCCGACAAGGAAAATGAAGACTGAGGAACCGAGATCCGGCTCCAGCAGAATGAGGCCGCAGGTGACACCGAGGACCAGAAGCGGCGGAAGAAGCACGGATAATTCTCCTCGCTGAATTCCTTTGATCCGGCGAGAAAGGTAATCGGAAAGGTAGAGCGAGACGGCCAGCTTGGAAATTTCGACCGGCTGGAGGCTCAAAGGACCCATCCGGATCCAACGCCGGGCCCCGCCGGCCTGGTAACCGACAGTAGGAATCAAAACGAGGACCAAGAGAATCAATGAGAAAATCAGAAGTTCCCGGGCATGTTCCTTCCAGAGATAGGGATCGAGACTGGCTGAAAAAAAGAGAAGAAACGTCCCGACCACCGCATAAACGATGTGGTGTCTCAGAAAATGGGTGTGGCTTTTAAATACCTGCTGGGCATAGATCGCGCTGGCGCTGTAGGTCATGACAATCCCCAGACTGACTAAAAGATAGACTGCGATAAAAATAATTTTTCCTTCCTTACTCATGGAACCGATTCATACACCAATTGTTTAAATAAATCCCCTCTCTCCTCATAATTCCTAAATTGATCAAAACTGGCGCAGGCCGGTGAAAGGAGAACCGTATCCCCGGCTCGGGCGATTTTCAATGCCTCCCCGAAAGCCTCTCGAAGATCGACCCTCCGGAGGAGGGGGACCGCGCCCCTCCAGCTTTCCCACAGGACCTCTTGGGCCTCCCCGTAAACGACAGCCTGCCTCACCTTTTTCGAAAGGCGCTCTCGGACCTCTCGGAAATCCGCTCCCTTCGCATGTCCGCCAGCCAAAAGAATGACTTTGCGGTCGGAAAACTTATCCAGGGCCCAAGTGAGCGCTTCCAGGGTCGTGCATTTTGAGTCGTTCACAAATCGGATTCCTTGGATCTCTTTCACATTTTCAAGCCGGTGTTCCAACCCTTCAAATCGCAAAAGAACCTCCCGCGTTTTATCCGGATTTAATCCTTTCAAGCGGGTGATTTCATAAAGAAGCTGCTCATTCGAGTTTCTCTCTTCTTTCTCTCCAAAATAAACGACCTTTGCCCGAAACGAGAAATGAGGGAAGAGGGATTCTTGATCTTTCCTCCGGAGGAGGGCGAAGTCCTGCGGCTCTTGATGGTGAAACAACCGGAGTTTGGCCGCGACGTAATCTTCCAAGGTCAGATGCCAATCCAAGTGATTCCGTCCGATATTAAGAAGAACCCCTAAATGAGGGCGGAAGGTACTCGTATGCAATAACTGGAAAGAACTGACTTCAACGACGACCCGGGTCTCAGGGGTGAGTCGGTCAATTTCGCCAATCCAAGGGTTTCCAATATTTCCGCAAGCCACACTTTCAAATCCGTTGGCCTGAAACAGGCGGCTGACAAGCGTTGTCACGGTGCTCTTTCCGCTGGTGCCGGTCACCGCAGTCACCTCTCCGGGAGAAAACCAGGAGGCGGCCTCGATTTCGCTCACGCGGGGCCTCCCCATTTTGCAAAGCCACTGATAAATCTCGGCGGAAGGAGGGATCCCGGGTGAAATCAAGACCCAGTCACATCCCGCGATCTTATCGAAACTGTGCTTTCCAAGCTCAAACAAAATTCCCTCTTCCCTGAGACGTGCGGAACGCTTCTCAAGGGTCTCGGTGGTCTGGCGGTCGGAGACAAAAACTTCGTACCCTTTCTTTTTAAGGAAGACCGCACTCGCCAGACCCGTCTGGCCCAAACCCAGGACGGCCACTCGCTTTTTGCCTTTGACGGGGTTCATCCCCTCAC
This sequence comes from uncultured bacterium, assembly GCA_964565495.1. Taxonomy (GTDB): domain Bacteria; phylum Omnitrophota; class Omnitrophia; order Omnitrophales; family JACQLI01; genus CAZMFE01. The sequence continues at coordinate 4,723 of CAZMFE010000059.1, read as the reverse complement.
CTGCCTTTGGCCCGACCCCCTCACCTGTATATCCGCCAAGGGCGGATTGGCCCTTCGGGCCAAATACAGGTGATGGGGCGAAGGGCCAAGAGAGGATCCATCGGATGATTTTTTCAAGCCAGCCTTTGGCTGGCAGGCAGGTGATGGGATCATCGCAATTTCAGAGTACTCAAGCCCACCAACGCTAAGATAAAGGAAATAATCCAAAGTCGAATCGTCACTTTGGATTCGGGCCAGCCTCGGAGCTGGAGGTGATGGTGAAAAGGAGACATGAGAAAAATTCTTCGCTTGAAGAGCCGGAAACTCGCCACCTGAAGAATCACGGACAAGGCCTCCCAAACAAAAATCCCGCCGATAATCAAAAGGACAAGTTCTTTCTTCGTTAAAACCGCCACGGCCCCCAAGGCCCCCCCCAGCGAAAGGGAACCGGTATCCCCCATCATCACTTCTGCCGGGTAAGAATTGTACCAGAGAAAACCGGCGCTGGCTCCCACCAGAGCCGCACAGAAAACGGTGAGCTCTCCCGCTCCCGGCACATGAGTCATCTGGAGATAGCTTGCGTAATCCACCCGCCCCACCACGTAACACAAGACGGCGAAAGCACCCGCCACAAAAAGAAGGCAGCCAATGGCGAGGCCGTCGAGGCCGTCCGTCAGATTCAGGGCATTGGAAGTTCCCACGAGAACCACAACCACAAAAGGAATGAAAAGGGCGCCGAGGTAAAGGGACAAATTCTTAAAGAAGGGGAAATAAATCTCCTTGTCGAAGTCGGGATCCAAGTAGAGCCAAAGCCCTAAAGCGATGCCAGCGACCAGCTGGCCGGAAAATTTGGTGAAGGAGGAAAGTCCCCGGGAACTTTTGCTCTTCAATTTGATCCCGTCATCGAGAAAACCCACCAGACCAAACCAGAGGACCACGATCATCAAAATCCATACCGAGGCGACCGACCAGTTTCCCCATAGAAAGATCGAAGAAACGAGGCTCGCCACAATCAAAAGCCCTCCCATCGTCGGCACCTCTTTTTTATGGGCGTAAAAAGCGTGGATCGATGGGGCGTGCTCTCTTTCCGTATGGGCCAAGGCCTGCATTTGTTTGAGCCAGTGGATGACTCGGGGACCCAAGAGCAAACAGACGAGGAAAGCCGTCACACTCGCACCAGCCGCTCGGAAGGTAATGTAGCGGAAGACGTTAAAAAGCGGGTGAAGGTCTTTTAAGGGGTAAAGAAGAAGATAAAACACTCAGGACCTCCTCGAGCTTCATCGCCCTCGACGCTTTAAAGAGGACTTGGTCTTCGGGTTTCAGAAAATTTCCAAGGAAATGGGTCAGCATCTCCTTGTCTTCAAAATGAAGCGTGAGAGGAGGATTTCCTCGCTCTTCACAAACCAACGCCGTCTCCCGCACACAATCGCCGATGGCGAACAAAGCCTGAAAACCTCTTTCTTGAATCCACTCCCCTAAAGCCCGGTGGTAGGCTCGGGCTTCAGAGCCAAGTTCCAACATGTCCCCCAGGACCAAAATCTTTCGGCCCCTTCCCTCCAATCCCTCAAAGGTTTCAAGCGCTTTTTGAAAAGAATAAGGATTCGCATTATAGCAATCATTCACGAAGAGGGTACCGTCCCGCTCTCGCAAGATTTCGAACCGCCCTCGAGGGAGTTTGACCTCCTTCCACACCGCCGGCAAATCACTGGGAGAAAGGCCGCAGGCAAAGCTCGCCGCTATCCCGGCAAGCGCGTTCTCGGCCTGAAAGGCGGCGTGGCCCGGAAACCGGAAGTCCCAGCGGTCGTTGACTTCGAATTGGACCCAGCCCTCGTCCACTTGAAGCCCCGTCAGGCGGAAGTCGGAATCCGCCCTTTTTCCAAATAAGAGAATCGTGAGCTTCCGCTTCTTTGCCCGCCTGAGGAGCTCGGGATCCTGATCGGGAAGGATCAAGATCCCTTTCACACTTTGAAGAAAATCGGCGAGTTCCAATTTTGCTCGGTAGACTCCCTCCAGAGATCCGAAGCCTTCCAAGTGGGCCGGCGAGACCCCGGTAATGATGCCGACCCGCGGTGCCAGAAGGGCACTCAATCTTCGAATTTCACCACCGTGGTTCGCCCCTAACTCCGCCACACAATAGGGGTGTTCAGGCTTTAACTTAAAAAGGGTCAAGGGAAGCCCCAAATGATTATTCAAATTTCCCGACGAGCTCAAGACCGGATATTTTTGACCGAGGAGGAAGGCAAGAAACTCCTTGGTGCTTGTTTTGCCGACGCTTCCTGTGACCGCCACCCCGACCGCCGAAAAGCCCTTCCGGTAATAACCGGAGAGTCTCGCCAAGGCCTCCTCGGGATCCGCCCCCAAGATCAGGTTGTGAAAAAGAGCCCTTTCGCGAAAAAGTCTTTCCCTCTCTTTTCGAAAGAAATCCTTGCGGACGACGGCGCCAGTGGCGCCTTTGCGGAACGCGTCCCAGAGATAATCATGTCCGTCCTGATTTTCTCCCCGCAGTGCGAAAAAAACCTCCCCGGGCTTTAACGTCCGCGTGTCGATCGAGGCGCCCGTCCATTTTTTCAAAGGATCGGGCAAGACCACCTTTCTCCTCAGGTGTTGGGCCGCGACTTCAAAATTCCATTCAAAGCGCGACACGGCTTCTCCCTCTCAACTTCAAAAGATCCCGGACCACCTCCCGATCATCAAAAGGGACCTTTCCAGTCCCGAGAATCTGGTAATTTTCGTGACCCTTTCCCAGGATAAAGACCACATCTCCCGGCTCTGCAATGGCAATGAGTTCGCCAATCGCTTCCCGCCGATCCGAAATCTCTAAGACATTCGGGAGGGGAAATCCCCCGGGAAGACCCTGCCGCATTTGGCGGAGGATTTCGGTGGGATCCTCGGTTCTCGGGTTATCGGAGGTCAAAATTAAATAGTCCGAATAATGGTGGGCAATCCGGGTCATTTCCGGACGCTTGAAAGGATCCCGGTCTCCCCCACAGCCAAAAAGTGTAAGAATCCTCCGAGGCCCGAGCCGTCTTGCCTCTGAAAGAGTATGCTCAAAGGCATCAGGGGTATGAGCGTAATCCACGAAAATTGTGAAGCCATTTCCCTCAATCCGCTCCATTCTTCCCGGCACTCCTGGGAAATTTTCCAGGCGATCCTGGAAGCGGGCCGGATCCAATCCCAGAAGGTCCAGGCTGGCTAAGGCCGCCAGGGCATTGGCCGCATTGTGGATGAAGGGAAGCCGGGTCCGAAATCTCACCTCCCCGTGCGGGCCTTCGAACAAGAATTCACTCCCTTCGAAATCCCCCGCGATCTCCCGGGCGCGGTAATCGGCTTCCTCCGCCAGGCTGAAACTCCTCGCCTCGCGGTTTTCCGTGAGGAGCCTGCGTCCGAACGGTGAATCGCGGTTGATCAACATTTTTTGGGGACGGGGGGATTGTACAAAAAGAAGCCGTTTGGCCGAAAAATAGTTTTCCAGGGTCTGGTGATAGTCTAAATGTTCCGCCGTTAACTGCGTGAATACCGCGAGCTCAAACCGAAGCCCCTCGACCCGCCTCTGGTCGAGGGCGTGGGAAGAGACTTCCAAGGCGACGGCCCGAATGTCTTCCTCCACCATCTCGGCAAGAAGCGAAAAAAGTTCTTCGGCACCCGGCGTGGTGTTCGCGAGGGGTTCCTGGCGGCGAGGAGTTTGGACCCCTAAGGTCCCGATATAGGCTGACGGCACCTGAGATCCCAGAAGGTGATTCAAAAGATAAGCGATCGTGGTTTTGCCGTTGGTTCCCGTGATTCCGGTGAGACTGAGTTTCGTCGAGGGGAATTTATAAAACTGATTCAAGACCTGAGCCCGAGCCTGGCGAGCGTCCGAAACTCGCAAGAAAACGGAACCCGGGGGCAAAGAAGCTCGAAACTCCTTCTCCGCGACCCCCACCCCAGCCCCTCTTTGGAACGCCTCGTGAAGAAAACGGTGCCCGTCGGTCGTGGGGCCGGGACAGGCGACAAAAAGAGAGCCCGGTTTCGCGCGGCGCGAATCCGAACAAATCCCCGAAACCTCCAGGGAGGGCTCCCAATTCCTTCTTTCAATGAGTTCTAACTGGCCGACGAGCTGCTCGAGTTTCACTTTCTAATTTACGGTTGTCTGGTCGTCACTCTTAATGGAGACTCTCGACTTTTTCTCCAAGATGAAATTGAAGCTCGGGGGATTGGACGTCCAGTAAAAAAATCTCGGGATCGTCTTTGTCCGAAAACGCGAAATCGCCGTCGACACGCTCAATTTTTACCTCCGAAAGCCCCTCAGAGGCCGCCCCTTCGTCGCCCAGACGGACAGTTAGATCTCTGCCCCCGATTTGAACTCGAAACTTCCGACCCGGCAAAAGCGACAACGGATCGTAATGAACCCGGAGGCTTCCCGAAAGCACCTGGAAGCGTTTCTGCCAGGCGACGTTAAGACCTTTGAGCGTAAAGGCGGGCTGAAGGAGGTGAGGAAGGAAGGCACCTTGGATCGGAGTCCCGGCTTTTCTTTCGAGCCGCTTCAGGGCCCAAAGACCGGTCCCCGTATTGACGAGCACCACTAAGACGGCCCCCCAGATCAGGAAGAGTAGCCAGCGCCTCCAGGACCTTCTCATGACCGACTGATTTTAGGTCAATTTCTTGGGTGAAATGACAATCTCAACGCGGCGATTCTTCGCCTTTCCTTCGGCGGTTTCATTGGAGGCAACCGGATGATACTCTCCAAAACCCGTGGCCATCAGCC
>CAZMFE010000058.1:0-7395 GCA_964565495.1 uncultured bacterium | reverse complement strand
CTCCTGGGCTACGAGGTGGTTCAGGTGAAATCGAATGCGCGGGGGAGGGTCGATCTTGAGGAACTGCGTCGGCTCGTCGATCACCGAACGGCCTGTTTGATGTTGACGAACCCAAACACCCTCGGTCTTTTCGAAGAAGAGATTCTCGAGATTACCGACCTCGTTCACCGGGCCGGCGGCCTCCTTTATTACGATGGGGCGAATTTCAACGCCCTGCTTGGAATCGTACGGCCGGGAGACATGGGTTTTGACATCGTCCATCTCAATCTTCACAAGACCTTTACCACGCCTCACGGGGGAGGCGGGCCGGGGGCGGGGCCGGTGGGTGTGAAAGAAAAATTGGTTCCCTACCTTCCCGTTCCTTGGGTAGAGAAAAAGGGAGAACATTTTTCTCTGAGCGGGGACCGGCCCCAGAGCGTCGGACGGCTCAAATCGTTTCACGGACAGGCGGGAATGATTTTGCGCGCCTTTGTCTACATTCGGACCCTCGGGCTGGCCGGTTTGAAACAAGTGAGCGAGGACGCCATCCTAAACGCCAATTACCTCAAAGAAAGACTCAAGAAATATTTTCCGGTGGCGGTGGACGAACCCTGTATGCATGAGTTCGTCCTTTCCGCGAAATTCGACGAAGCGAAAGAGATCCATGCGCTGGATATCGGGAAGCGCCTCCTCGATTACGGCTTTCACGCGCCCACGGTTCACTTCCCCTTGGTGGTTCCAGAGGCGCTCATGATTGAACCGACCGAGACGGAGACGAAAGAGACGCTCGACCGTTTTGCCGAAGCGCTGATTCAGATTCGCCGCGAAGTCGACGGCCCTCCTGAGGTCGTCAAAAATGCCCCGCACACACTTCCGGTTCGCCGTCCGGACGAGGTCTTGGCGGCTCGAAATCCGATTTTGACCTACCGGGACTATTTGCGGGAAACCGCCCCCTTGCCAAAAGGCCCGGCGCTTGCCCGCCAGGGGGCAGGCGGGGACCCGCCCGAGCAGACTCCTGAACGATGCCCTCTTTTTGGCGGCTGATCGAATCTCCCCCTTCCGATATCTTTTCCCAAATGGACCTGGATCGCCAACTTTTCGAAGCCTTTGTCCAAAGCCCGAACTCCGCTCCCACGCTTCGGATCTACCAAGTGACAGGACCAGCGATTACGGTGGGGCGTTCGTGGCGTTCGTCATTGCGAGGCAATGACGTCGCCGTATGTATTCGTCCCACGGGAGGAGGTTGGGTTCGTCACGGGAATGATTTTCTTTATTCGGTGATCGCCAGACGAAACTCCTTTTCCACCTTTCATCGGGTGCGGACGAGTTATTTGTCGTTCCAAGAAGTGGTTCAAGAAGCCTTCGCAAGATTTCAAGTCAAGACAAGCCTCGTACGATGCGATGACGAAGGAGCTCGAAAGAACGTCAAGCGGCGTACCCTTGAAGACTGTTTCAAACGGCCGGTTCCGACCGATGTCAGTTTGGGAGGGCAAAAAATCGCTGGCGGTGCTCAATGGCGAAGAGGGGAGGCCTTCCTTCATCAAGGCTCTGTCCAGCTTGTGGAAGGGGTTTCCTTCGAAAACTTTAAGGGGGCCTTCCTCGGAGCGTTCGAACGTCACTTTGGCGCCTTTTGGGGTAAAATAGTAGCGGTGGGCTGATCCATGGAAGAGATGGAAAGGATGCTCAAGAAAATCGAAGGAATCCTTGAAAAGGAGATGAACTATAAGTTTGAGGCCTATAGCTTCGTCATGGCAGGACTTCATGACACGGTCTCGAAACTCTCCCGGCCGAGGCACGTGACGGGCCGGGAACTTTGTGAGGGCTTACGGGATTATGCCCTGGAACAATTTGGCCCCCTGGCCCGGACCGTCCTGGAATATTGGGGGATTCGAAGCACCAAGGATTTCGGAAAGATTGTTTTTCTTTTGATCGAGACCGAGCTCTTGAAGAAGACCGAGGAGGATTCGGTTCACGACTTTGAGAAGGTTTACGACTTCGACCAGGCTTTTCAATATGAAATTAAGGAAGACTAGCGGTCGCGATGACACAGGATCACATCCTTCGTGATCTGAATCCGGCCCAAAAAGAAGCGGTGACCTGGCCCGAAGATAAACCCCTCCTTGTGCTGGCCGGAGCCGGGAGCGGAAAGACCCGGATCCTTACGCGACGAATCGCCCACCTCATTTCTCAAGGCGTTCCTGCCTTTAATCTTCTGGGCGTCACTTTTACCAACAAGGCCGCGGAGGAGATGCGTAAGCGCGTCAGAAAACTCGTCCCTGCCTCGCCGGCAGGCGGGCGTCAGGAGGTGTGGGTGAGTACTTTTCATTCCGCCTGCCTCAGGATTCTCCGTGAAGAGGCCCCGGCCTTGGGTCTTCCCCGCGATTTTCTGATTTATGACGAGCTGGATCAATGGGTCCTCCTCAAGGAGTGCCTCAAAGAGATGAATATTCCGGAAAGGCAGGTTCATCCCAAAGGGGCTCGGGAGTTGATTCAGCGGGCGAAGGATTACCTTCTCACACCGTATCAATTTCTTGAGAAGGCCTCCGATGATTACGAGGAGATCGTTGGCAAGGTTTATATGCGCTACGAAGAGAAACTCGTCAAGTTGTGTGGCCTTGACTTCGGGGATCTCATCCTCAAGACCGTTTTCCTCTTCGATCGCCACGCCAAGATTCTCGAGGCCTGGCAGGACCGGTTGCGCTATATTCTGATTGATGAGTATCAAGACACAAATCATGCCCAGTATCGATTCATCAAACTTCTCGCCTCAAAATATCAAAAGATCACCGTGGTGGGGGATCCGGACCAGTCGATTTACGGTTGGCGGGGTGCAGACATCCGTAATATTCTCAACTTCGAACAGGACTATCCCCAAGCGGGGATCATTAAGATGGAACAAAATTATCGTTCTCCCACCACGATTCTCGATGCGGCCAACGCCTTGATTCAACGTAATGAATTTCGGAAGCCAAAGCTCCTTTGGGGGGAGAAAGGTCCGGGGGAATTGATCACCCTGTATGAGGCCGCCGACGAAAAGGACGAGGCGGAGTTTGTGATTCAGGAGATTCTTGAGAAACAGAAAGCGGGCCGGACCTTGAACGAGATTGCGGTCTTTTATCGGGTCCACGCCCAGTCGCGGGTCTTTGAAGACGCGCTCCGAAGGGCCAAGATTCCCCACAAAATCGTGGGCGGGATTCGTTTTTACGATCGCAAAGAGATTAAAGACCTTCTTGCTTATCTCAGGGCCGTAGCGATTCCTGCCGACACCGTGAGCCTCAAAAGGATTTTGAACGTTCCCTCACGAGGCATCGGCAAGAAGGCGTTAGAACACCTGGAAGATTTCGCCCGTCGTCACAATCTTAGTTTCGCCGAAGCGCTCCACCGCGCGGGCCAAATTCCGGAGCTGGGCGCGAAGGCCTCAAGATCGGTCTCTGAATTTACCGCGATGATGGACCAGTTCCGTAAACTTTCTTCGAGGGCGTCCCTCCGGGAACTTTTGGAGGAGATGATCGGGAAGACGGAGTATGTAAAACTCCTGGAAGAGGAACGGACCATCGAGGCCGAGGCCAGACTTGAGAATATTGAAGAGTTTTTCAGTGTGATTGACGACTTTGAGGAGAATCAAAAGGAAGGAGACCTCCGGGGATTTATCGATTCGATTTCTCTGGTTACCGATATCGACACCTGGGATTCGGGTTCAAACTGTCTCACTTTGATGACGCTTCATTGCGCCAAGGGACTGGAGTTTCCTATCGTTTTCATGGTGGGACTGGAGGCCGGACTCTTTCCCAATAGGAATGCCCTTGACCAAGACGCCGAGGAGGAGCTTGAGGAGGAGAGAAGGCTTTGTTACGTGGGGATTACCCGCACGCAAGAAAAGCTTTACCTCACTTACGCGAGCTCACGGCGGATTTACGGCCATCACGCCCAAAATCTTCCCTCGCGTTTCCTGACGGAAATCCCTTCCGAGCTGATGGAATCCCGCGGAGGGTTGATTTCCTTTGAAGAGGAAGAAGGAGAAATCGAAATCGATTATGGGGGGACGTAGAAGGGTTGACGTAGATTCAGATTTGACGATATTAAGATTTTAAGATATACTTAATATTAGAAAATGTTGCTTGTCCCAAGAAAGGGGAAACCATGCTGGTTAAAAGATCGGCCAGAAACCAAGTCTCCATTCCTAAAACTGTCCTCGAAAGGGCCGGATTGGGGGAGAATGACCTCTATTTTGATGTCCAATATGAAAAGGGGCGGATTGTATTGATCCCGATCCAGGTAGAAGAAAAGATTCCGAAGGAAGACTTGGAGCGTTTCGAAGCTGAAACGTTGAAGCAGGAAGCAGGAGATAAGGCTTATGGTTCGATGAAAGAGGCCCTTAGGGGCCTTCACCAACGGCATCGTCGTGGCCGGTAAGCCACGAAAGGGGTTTGATGCCGCGCAAGATTGTTACCAAGGCAGGCTTCGAGCGTGCTTACCGACGTTTATCTGAATCCGATCAGCGTTTAGTTGATGAGGCCTTACGGCATTTTGGAGATTATCTTCAAACCGGCCAGGCGCCGTTGGGGTTAGGGATTAAACACGTGGGGAGCCGAACTTATGAGTTTCGAGTCAGCCTGGGACTTCGAGTCGTTTATGTCGCGGAGGGCGAGACGATTTACCTAGCGTTACTGGGTTCCCACGACGAAGTCAGGCGATACCTCAAGCATCACTGACAAAGTCAGAAAGTTGACGCAGCCGGCCCTCCATTTTTTTCTGGGTCATTACATCCCCTCGCTCTTCGGCCACGGCGATTCCTTTTTTGAAAATCTCTACGGCTTTTTCTTTTTCACCCAGTGCTTGATAGGCCGTGCCGAGGCCGAGATAAGAAGAGGAGTGCCGGGGATCGACTTCGAGTCCCTTCGCAAGAATTTCAGCGGCCTCCCGGTTCATTCCATTTTCAAGATACGCGTCGCCTAAACTGTAATACCCCAAGACATCGTTCGGATCGAGGGCGATCACTTTCCTGAAACGTTCGATCTTCTCTTGGGGGTCCACCTTCGGCATCTTCATCTTTTTTTCCTTCAGTTCTTCGATCCACCCCAGCCGGCGGGCTTCCCCTTGTTCGTGCTCCGCCTCCGCGATCATTCCCTTGGCGACATAGAAGCGGGAGAGATTGGTATGGGCCATTTTCGATTGCGGGTTCAAACGAATCCATTTTTTGGCGGTCTCAATGGCGTCATCGAGGCGATTCACCTTGGAGTAAAGGATCGCAAGGGCCTCGTAGGCATCTTCGAAGGCAGGATCGTTTTGGAGAAGAGACTCTAACTTCTGGACGGCCTGGGGAAACTTTTGTTCTTTGAAGAGCCCAAGGGCTTCCTGGTAGAGATTTTTGGGCTCCAACGCCGGACGCTATGCCCCTTCGTCGGGGATGCCGAGTTTCTTGCGGCCCTCGGGAGATATTTTTTCCGGGCTCCAGGGAGGATCCAAGGTCACTTCCACGTTGACCTGCTTGACTCCCAGGGCGGTCGCGATCCTCTCGCGGACCTGTTCCGGTAAGCTTTGGGCGGCAGGGCAGGCGGCCGCCGTCAGGGTCATCTTGACGTAGACCGAATCGGGTTTGGCATCAATCTGGTAAATGAGCCCAAGGTCATAAATATTGATGGGAATTTCAGGATCGTAACACTGCTTGACAACATCGATGACCTCGTCTTGAGTCGGCACGAAGATATTCTATCAGATAAGGAAAAGGGTTGCAAAGGGGAAGCGAAGTCGATATGTTTTTGTTCGATGAACATTCTTGCCTCTCTTTGGGGATGGTTCCTGGTGGGAGCAGCGACCGTTGTTTTCTTTCTCTGCGGCCTCTTTATTCTCTGGCCGCTTTCTCTTGTGTTTCAGCACGGGAATGGAGGGTTTCCTCACGCCATTTCTCAAGTTTGGGCCCGCGCGATCGCCCGTCTCCTTCCTTTTTGGGAGATTCGAGTGGAAGGTTTGGAACGGATTGAGAAGGGGAAGGCCTACGTCGTCGTCTCGAATCACCAAAGCATGCTCGACATTATGCTTCTCCTGGCATGCCTTCCCTTTCACTTCAAGTTCATTGCCAAACGGGAACTGTTTTGGGTTCCCTTCCTCGGTTGGCACCTCGCCTTGGCCCGCTACATTTGCCTGAAGCGGGGAGATCCGGAGAGCGGCAGGGAGTGTCTCGCGAAAGCACGGGGGTGGCTCCGGCGAGGAGTCAGCGTAATTTTCTTTCCCGAAGGGACAAGGAGTTCGGACGGGAAGATTCATGACTTTAAGGCGGGGGCCTTTAAGCTCGCGTTGGAAGAGAATCTTGATCTTCTTCCCGTCGTCATTCGAGGGACACGGGAGGCGATCCCGAAACACGCCTGGCGGATTGAGAAGCGCACCCTCCTTCGTCTAAAAATCCTGGACGCTGTTTCACGGAAGAACTCCTCCCTTCATCATCTCGATCGCCTTCGAAACCAGATTCGTACGAGGATGGTAGAAGAGTTTCAAAGACTCAAAAGATGAACCCCGTTACACCCTCCGACGAAAAAACCCCATTCATGAAGACAAAAGATTTCATGATAACAGCTAGCCTACGAAGCCCCGCGAGGAGGGGTGTAACGGGGTGAAAATCTTGACCCTTAATACTTGGCAGGAAAGGGGACCTTGGCAAGAACGCTGGGAGGTGATTCTGGAGGGGATGGAGCGCTTTCATCCGAATATCGTGGCCTTCCAGGAGCTCTTTAACCCGTCTTGGGCCCAGGAGATTCAAAAACGGACTGGCTTTCCCCATCTGGTTTTCCCCGAAGAGTATTGCGGTCTTGTCCTTGGCACCGATCTTGCCGTTAAATCTTCGGGGGTGGTGAGACTCACAAAGTCTCCTTGGGAGGATTATGACCGTTACGCCATGTGGGCTGAGCTCGAGCGGACCGGACAACCCCTTTTTGTTTTTAATACTCACTTTTCTTGGTTGTTGGAAGATGGCGAGAGCCGCAGAAAACAAGCCCGAGAGGTTCTCGAGCTGGTGGGTGGGAAGGCGGGCGAGGCGGAGGCAATCGTCATGGGCGATTTGAACTCGACCCGTCATTCTCCGGAGATCCGTGGGTTCATTGAAGAAGGCGGGTTTCGGGATCTTTTCTTTGAAAAACATCGGGACGAACCGGGTTTTACTTGGGACAACCAGAATCCCTATGCGGCGAGCGCCCATCACCCGTTGCCCGACCGAAGAATCGACTTTATCCTGGCGCGGGGATCGGGCTCAGGGTTGAAGGATTTGGTTTCCTGCGACCTTGTTTTCACGCGTCCCGACCCGAAAGGAATTTGGGCGTCGGACCACTTCGGTGTCTTGGCAGAATTTAAATGATGGGCGAGACGTTTCGAAGTCGTTTCGGACTGATTGTTTCTCTCCTCGGAATGGCCGTCGGGACGGGGAAT
>CAZMFE010000057.1:0-7435 GCA_964565495.1 uncultured bacterium | reverse complement strand
ATCCCGAGCCTCTTTAAACCTGTTTTGAGCGGCCCGGATCACGGCATCGAGATTTCGGACAACCTCATCATCCCCCTGGCCGCCTGACAAAAACACAATGGCAGCCACTTGGGCGGGGACCGATTTAAGGAGACCTTTGAGCGTTTCATAGCCTACGGTCTCATGATCCGCACGAGAGGCTGCTTTATTGCCTGAAAGAATCATGCTCGTCTTTAAAATGACACCGTCTAACCACACACCTTCTTTAATCAATGTTTCAAAAACAATCTGAAGGGTACGAGTAGTTGCTTTGTAACTGGCGGTAATATCATGGTCCCCGTCCAAGAGGACTTCCGGTTCCACAATGGGCACAAGGCCCGCGGCTTGAGTGATTTTGGCGGTTTTTGCCAAGACCTCGGCGTTTTTACGGATATTCGCGTCGGTGGGCAAATTCTTGGCGGTGTTAATGGTTTGGGTAGTCCGCCACTTGGTGAAGACGGCGCCTTGGGCTTTATACTTTTCTAAAAGTGCGGGGAGTCCTTCAAGGCCTTTGGGGTTAGGAATCATCTCTTCCGGACTATCGGGATCGGGGATAAGACCTTCGTCTGTTTTGATTCCGGGTAAGATTCCTCGGCCCAGCAGATGATGCTGGACCAGGTTGCGTCCCTGCCTGTCCACATTGTCAAAGGTTTCCTTATAAAGGATGACGGAATTAATGCCTGCCGTCTCTTGGCCTGGGACCGTGAGTATGAGCTCGCGCATTCTCTGGCGGTTTTCATAGGTATTTTCAAGGCCTACGGATTCCAGGCGCTTGCCAGCGGTGCCAGTGCTTTCATCCGCAGCTAAGATACCGCCATCGGGAGGCACCATTCTCTTGGCAATGTCTTGGAGCTGGGCTCGGAGGGTGAGCTTTTCTGCCCGCGCTTCGGAACGGGCCGCAGGAAGAGTATCTAGGAGGTCGGCTTGAAGTTGAAGACGGGTTTCGCTGCGGGCGGTGGCGAGCTGACGGGCGCTGTAGGCGGGCGAGGGGGCCATGAGGCCTAGAATCACCAAAGCGGCAGCGGCTTTTTTGATGCTTCCAATTTTTTGATTCAGTGGCATCGAGTTTATCCTCCCTGGGAGGGGTTCATTTCGCCGGGCCGGAACCCCATTTGTACTTTAAGATTTCGAAATAATGCCGGTTTTGGTTCTTCGAGTCAGCGGGGGTAAAACGAGGGGCGACAACCACCAGAGAATAGCCGCGCTCCTTGAGCGCGCGGGCGAGCCTTTCGGCGTGAAAGCCCCCGACAATCAGAGCGGCCAGCGAGTCCCCTTCCGCCTCGACCTTTTTTACCGTATTTTCGATGAGGGCCTCTTCGCGCTTGGCGGCCGAAAGATAGAAGGCCTTCGCTTCGGGAATCCGACCCTCTATCCTTTCTAAGTCCGGAAGAGGCTGGGTGAGAGAAAATTTCTTTGATTGAGTCTTTAAAAATTCGCCCCAGCTTTTAAGGCGGAAGTCAGCCGGCTTTTTCTCAAGACGGTCGAACTCCTCCGGGCCGAGTTTGAGTTCAAAAAGTCTCTTGAGGAGATGAAAGGCGCCGGCGATCTTTGCCAAATCTTTTTGTTCGGGGCTCCCCCGCAAAACCCGGGTCATCTTTTCCTCCGCCGATTCCAGTTCCGCGAAGACCCTTCGGGGATCCGTACCGATTCCTTCCCGAAGGGCCAAGACGTAATGCGGGAGACTCCCCAGAGAGACGCCCTTCAGCCTCTTGGAATGTTTTTGATAGAGGTCTAAAAGGGATTCCAAAAATTCGAGCTCTTCCTCGGGGCTTTTCCGTTCCTCCAAGAGCCGGAGTCTCTCGAGTTCCGGTTTGGTCAGCTTCTTTGAAAGGGCGCGGATCAGGGTCTGCTTTTCCCACTCGGCTTTTTCAGGGTCCGCCCTCCCGTCGATTCCCGTGAGGGTGAAGATTTTCTTGAGGTGGGGGAATGCTTCGAAAACGGCCGGATCGGAGGCGAGCCGCTTGAGGGAATCAAGATAATCGAGGAGAGAGATTTTTTTCTCTTCGAGCAGCGCTTTTTTCTTCTCCCATTGGAGAAGGGGAGGCGAAAAAAGTTTTTCCTTTAAAGCCTGAAGAAGCGATTCGAGGCGCGCCAGTTCGGCGAGCCACGCCTCCTGTTTCTCTTGAATCTTAAGAAAGGCCCGCATGTTTTCATCATAAAGGCGGGGGTCTTCGATGCCCCAGAGGGAAAAATCCAGATCAGAAACGATGTCGAGGTATTCCTCTCCGGAAATCTTCCCTTCGCGAAGGTAGCGCTCTGCGACTTGGACGCGCCCTTCCGGGCTTCCGTAACTTCGCAAATAGGAAAGCCCCACATCGTCCCACCCCCCTTCGACAAGGATCAGCCGAAGCGAGTCCTTTTCGATGAGACTTTTCAAAATCTCGGCGATCGCCTTTTGAGCGCCGTAATCCACATGGGCCTCCTGGATCAGGATCAGGGTCTTCGGCCTCATCCCGTGAAACCGCTCATAGGTCTGCCCCCATTCCGAGGGGATTTCGAGGGCGCTCGGAGAAAGCGGAAGAGCTAAGAGGAGGGCGGAGAAGGAGATAAAGAACGTAAGCGCGGGTTTAAAGAGCTTTTTAAATTCTCGAAGTGAAATCACAAAAAAATTTGGGCCTGGCTTAATGTCTTGGCGCCTCCCTCATGATAGTCTCCTCCGAAAATCCCTGGCAGTAGTGAAAAGTTAGCCAAAAGTTAACCATAAGAGGGGGCTTCCGTCAAGCCGATTTTATAAGAAATTCGGGCGGGGGCACTCCCCCCTTTCGAGGCAATTTTTGCTGCTAGGGATTGCTAAAATTTGAGTCGATATGTAAGAGGATGAATCATCCAAAGTCTGATGAGCGCTGGGCCCAAGGGCGGGTCCTTGAGGCGAGCGACCGAGGCTATTCGGCGGCGGTAACGCTTAGGCGATCAAAGGTTGAAGATAGGCTACGAGACTTTTAACAATCTCTGAAGAAGCCGTTACATCCTTTTTGGCCTCTTCAGAATCCACACTGAGCTGATAACCGTAGTCACCAAGTTCACGATCTTTCCGAAGTCTTTGCACGATTTCTCCGAACGCCGCAGGAAAAATCCCCGATTTTATGAACTGCTCAGAGAAACCACTAATGACACCTGCATGTTTTGAATAAGCCTTTCCCCTTGTCAGCAAAGCGGCTTGCATCAGATGAAAGACAGCATAGTAAGCTTTTGATGAAGCGAAGTCCGCATCTCCTTTTGCCAGATGCTCTTTCGCAGCCTGCAAGGACCGCTCTCCTTTTTTGACCATCACCTGGAGCTGTTGACGCAATGCTTCTTGATCCGTCATACAGCGATACCCTCGCGGCGGGCGTTCTGAAGAAATGGCTCGTAACGGAGCCGTTCGAGGTCGGACTCGCTGACGGCAATCCAGGCTAAAACGATTCCGCGCTCAAGAAGCCATTGGGCGGCTAAATGATCAAGGTCTCGCTTTAAAGCAGGGTCTACCTGGTCGAATACGAGGAGGCAATCATAATCGGATTCTTGAGAGGCATCGCCGCGAGCGCGGGAACCAAAGAACAAAATTTGCCGCAGTCGCTTCCCGTACCGAGAACGGAGGATTTCGCCCAAGCGTTTCAACTCTGAATCCATGACACGAAGTATAGCTTTTCTCGACACACGGGGCAAGTCTCGTTAGAGCTATGGACGACCTGAGATTAGGTCGATAAGTGAGAAAATGAAAAATTCGTGGGTCCGGGCGCGCGTGCGGGAGGCGAGCGACCGGAGTTATTCCGACGCGGTTCTCCCCTTACTGGAGCAAGCGCGAAAAGAAATTGTCGTCTCCCTTTATCTCATTGAGCCTGAAGACAGCGGGGGTCCCGGCCATCCCGTGAATCGTTTGCTGGAATCCATTTTTGCGGCCCGCCGGCGGGGTGTCCACGTCCAGATTTATCTCAACACGAACTTCAGGTTTCGTCCCAAAACCGATGTCGGAAAAGGAAAATACTTTGAACGCCTGCTTGAAGCGGGCACTGAGCTCACGGCACTCCTTCCCGGCAAGCGACTTCACGACAAATTGATTGTAATTGACGGCCGTTATGTGGTGGAGGGAAGTATGAATTGGAGTGTGAGCGCTCTTGCGTCCAA
Source organism: uncultured bacterium (assembly GCA_964565495.1). Taxonomy (GTDB): domain Bacteria; phylum Omnitrophota; class Omnitrophia; order Omnitrophales; family JACQLI01; genus CAZMFE01. Next base: position 3,313 of record CAZMFE010000057.1, on the reverse strand, counting down.
TTATGAATCGGTTTCCATCATTGATTCTCCGGCGCATGCGCGAAAAAAACTTGAGCGAATCGAACGTTTCACGCAGCCTCCCCCGCCCAGCGAACGCCAGAGAGATCGTCCTCTCCTCTCCGTTCCGGAAACGGTTGAAATTTCGAAGGTCCTTTTTGACAAGACTCGTCTTCCTCGAATGATCCGGGAATCGGACGCCCGAACGTTTGATCTGTACCTGCTGCTTCTCGGACAGGCGGCCGCCCGAGGAAAAAGAGAATTGGATCTGGATCTTGAGACGCTCGGCCGCGCCTTGGCCCTTCCCTCCGGCTGGAATCGTTCCACGATCCGCCGCCAAGTGATCAAAGTCCTTCGAAAATTGGCGGATCATTACGCGCTCCTTGAAGTCGAGTTTCCTTATGCGCGGGATGCGCAAATTCGGCTCAAACAATTTCTCGGGGGACGGGTTCAGATTCCCGGATGGCTTTTCGATCCGGATTATCTTGGCCAAAATTCTTCGCCGGTGACTTTCCTCGCACTGGCCGGGGAATTTTTTAAAAAAGAGGGGGTGGCAATCGATTCGGTTCCCGCCACCGAACTTGAAAAGCGATTCGGCATCGGCCGAGGCACCTTCCTGAGCGCCCGCGCCGCTTCAAGATCCTAGAAATGGTTTGAGGAATTTCTCCATCTCCTGGAGAAACTCGGATGCTTCCCGGATCGCTTCTTCGGCGTCAGATTTCTCAATGGCGGAATAAATCTCGTAGTCTCCGTTTTCGCGATCGTCTTTGAGATTGGATAGAAACTTTCCGTAGCGGCGGTTGACTCTCGCCGTCTTTGCAAAATGTAAACCGAAGAGATTTACAACCCCTTGGTGCGTTTGTGCCGTGAGACCTTCTGTTAAAAGGACGGCTTTGGCCGCGTGGAATGCGCAATAATAGGCACGAGAAACGGCATCGTCATAATCTCCACTTTTGAGAGAGTTTTTCGACGCACGGAGTTTTTCTCCCGCCTTCTCCAGATGAGCCTGGATCAAACCTACCGTTTTCTTATCCAATCTTGACTCCTTCTTGCAACAGGTTCTCGATGAAAGGGGTCTGGAGCTTACGGAGCCTTTGAAACTCCCGCTCCTTTCGAATCTTAAGGGAAACAAGCCTCCCCGTTTCAAATAACACTTCCATCACGCCGTCATAAAGCCGGCTCTTGTCTTCCCTTGAAAAATCGTCGGTCACCACAAGAAAAAGGTCGTAGTCCGAATCCGGCCTTTCGCTTCCCCGTGCGCGGGAACCGAAAAGATAAACCGCCTTGATCTTCCCCTTCAGGGCTTTTGTCCATTTGGTAAATTTCACAAGCACCGGATCTTTTAGGATCATCTTTGACCCGACAATGGAAAAAGTATAACTCATCCCACCCAACAAAGGAAGCCCTTCAAATACTCTCCTTCGGGATGAAAGATGTTGATGGGATGGTCGGGAGGGTGAGAGGTTTTTTTTAAGATTCGGACTTCACGGCGGGCGTCTTTGGCACTGGCAAAGACGATCTTCTGGAAAAGATCGGGGGAGACGTAAGAAGAGCAGGAGGAGGTATAAAGGAGGCCTCCCCCGGTCAATCGTCTCATGGCCCAGAGATTGACATCCTTATAAGCCCGCGAGGCCTGCATCACATGATCTTTGGATTTCGCGAAAGCGGGCGGATCGAGAATAATCAGATCGAATTCCCCCTCACCCTTCCCTCTCCCCTTCAGGGGAGAGGGTTGAGGGTGAGGGGTCCTTAAATATTCAAATGCGTCTTGTTTAATAAACTTAAATCGCCCCCCTTTTAAATCATTTTTTTCAAAATTTTCCCGCGCAGTATTGAGCGCCCGCTCACTCGTCTCCACGGAAACCACCCCCTCGGCGCCCGCAAGCGCCGCATAAACGGAAAACCCCCCGGTGTAAGCAAAGAGATTGAGGACCCGCTTTCCCTTGGCATGTTCACTGACGAGTTTGCGGTTTTCCCGCTGGTCGAGAAAGAATCCTGTTTTCTGTCCGGCGTGGATGTCGACAACAAAAGGGATTCCGTACTCTTCGATCTCAATGTAATCGGGCGGTTCTTCTCCTCGAAGCAGGCCGACCCGTTTTTCAAGCCCCTCCCATTCCCGGGCTTCCGAATCGTCCTTTTCATAAATTCCGCTCGGTTTGACTCTCTCCTCCAGAAGATCGAGGATCGTTTCTTTCCACTGCTCCATCCCGGCCGTCTGAAATTGGACCACGAGGTAATTCGCATAACGATCCACAATGAGACCTGGAAGAAAATCCCCTTCTGAATGAATTAATCGATAGGCATTGGTAGACCTCTCCCCCTCAACCCTCTCTCCTGAAGGGGAGGGGGAAGGGTGAGGGAAAATAAATCGCCGACGGAGCTCTATCGCCTCTTCGATCCGCTTTGCAAAGAAGCCGCGGTCAATGGGGTTTTCTTCAAACGAGAGCATCCGGACCGCGATTTGGGAACGGGGATTGAGGTAACCGGTTCCCAGGAATTGATTTTGGGCCGAGTAAACGCGAACGAGGTCGCCCGTTTCGAAACTGTCGTCGATCTGGTCAATCGCCCCTGAATAGATCCACGGGTGCCTTCCCTGAATCGGCTTTTCCTTGCCCGGTTTGAGGATGAGACGAATAGTTTTCACCGGGCGATCAACTCTCTCAAAATTTTTGCAAATTCTTTCTTGTTTAATTTACCGTCAGCCATTAGGAGGACGGCGTCAACCAATCTTTGTTTGGGATCAAGGACGGCAATCCCATTGAGTTTTAGAAACGTTAGAGATGCGGCAAGCGCCGTACGTTTATTGCCATCAAAAAAGGGGTGGTTCTGACAAAGGTGGAAGGCATAAGCGGCGCCCATTTCAAAAATATCTTCGTGGAGCCACTCACCTCCAAAGCTTGCTTCGGGTTGGGCTAAGGCTGATTGCAGAAGATGAAGATCGCGGATCACCGTCGTTCCCCCATAATGCTTAATTTGGTCCGAGTGGATTTCAACAACCTCAGCCAGTGTCAGAAATAATGGCTCGGGGAAAGCCATTCTACTCCGCCAGTTTTTTCAGAGTCTTTCCGTGCCGCCGATTCACCCAAGCAAGGGCCGCTTTGAACTTTTTCTCCCGGCCTCGATCCGCCACCGGAGAAACGATTAAATTTTTCCCATCCGTCGCAATCTCAAGGGGCGTCTTAGGACCAATCTGAAGGAGTTCCAAAATGGGTTTCTCAATAATCAACGCAGAACTGTTTCCATGAGTCGTTAGGTGCTTTATCACGATTGACCTCCTTTGTTATCACATTGTATACACAATGTATCACCTTTATTC
>CAZMFE010000056.1:0-7479 GCA_964565495.1 uncultured bacterium | reverse complement strand
AGAAACGTTAGTCATCAAAAAATCCCCTAGGAGAGTTTCTTCTAGGGGATTTTTGTTTTAGGAGTCAAGCTTTGCTCCAAAGAACACAAGTGATAGAATACCATCGCAATTTGCTCAAGTTAGGGTTGTGGGCGCTCTGTCATAAATCGGCAGATCGTCCTGCGGAAAGATCGGACAAATCCCGCCTAGGGGAAGCATTGTCAGGCTTCCAGCCTGGTAGACACGATTTACCCTCAAACAAAAAGGGGGGTCATCTCGTGAAAAAGAAAGCTTCTCGAACAATCGTTCCTGTCAACGTCATCGAACGCCGAATATTCGTAATCCGCGGCCATAAAGTTATGCTCGATGGCGATCTCGCTCCACTTTACGGTGTTCCCATCAAACGCCTCAATGAGCAGGTCCGTCGAAATATCAGGCGCTTCCCTTCAGATTTTATGTTTCAGCTCACAAGAGAGGAGGGGGGACTTTTAAGGTCGCAATTTGCGACCTTAAAGAAAGAAGGGCGAGGGCATCACCGGAAATACCTCCCTTATGTTTTTACGGAACAAGGGGTGGCCATGCTTTCAAGTGTTTTGAATAGCGAACGCGCGATTCAAGTCAATATCGGGATCATGCGTGCGTTTGTGAGGTTGAGGGAAATGGCTTCAACCAAGAGAGCGCTTACGGCCAAACTGCTTGAGCTTGAAAAGAAAGTGGCGAAACACGATAAAGATATTCAAGCCATCTTCAATAGCATTTACGAGCTTACAGACACGTCGAAATTAGAAGGAATGGCAGGTTCTTCAGATTGACCGTGTCCACATCCATCAATGGCTCCTTACCGAGCGGCCACGGGAGAGGTTGCTTGAAAGGGGAGCGGCCGCGCTTTCGGATGCCTGCCGCCTAAATATCAGTGCTTTACTCCTCCAGCACCGCCTCGCCCGCCTGAAAACCGATTTCTCCGATAACGATTGGGATTTGGAAAATTGGGGGAGGTTTTGAGGCCGGATTAGGATAGAATATTCGCCATCCTATGTCAGATAAAGCAACCTCCATTCAGAAGCTTAAGACTAAAATCAACACATTCATTGCCGAGAGAGATTGGGAGAAGTTCCATTCTCCTAAGAATCTCAGCATGTCGATTGCCATCGAAGCCGCCGAGCTAATGGAGAAATTTCAATGGCTTGAAGGCATCGAGTCGAAAAAGTTCACAAATAAGAAGAAGAGAGAAATGGAAGAAGAACTTGCAGACATCGCCGTCTATATTTTAAATTTCTGCTCTCTCTATAACATCGACCTAAGCTCCGCCATCGAACGCAAGCTCAAGATCAATTCCAAAAAATATCCCGTCGAACACGCCAAAGGAAATAGCAGGAAGTATACAGAATTACGGCTTAATCCATGAAAGCATATATTGGTATTACCGATTTTGATTGGTTTAATTTTCTCTCCAAACTTAAAGATCTCGATGAAGTAAACTTTTGGCAACCCGGTGGAAATCGTATTTTTAGCGCGCTTAAGCCAGGAGAATTATTTCTTTTCAAACTCCACAGTCCAAGGGACTTTATTGTGGGAGGAGGAGTCTTCGCTCATTCTAGTCTTCTTCCTGCAAGTTTGGCTTGGGAATCATTTCAAGAGAAAAATGGGGCGCCTACATTTGGAGAGATGCGAAGGCGTATCGAAAAATACAGACGTATTTCAAATCCAAAATACGAAGATTACCAAGTTGGCTGTATCATTCTTGAAGAACCTTTCTTTCTCGGAAAAGACGAGTGGATAACCGCTCCATCAGACTGGAAACCAAGCATTGTTCAAGGGAAGACTTATGATCTCACGGAAGGATACGGAAAAGCATTAGAGTCAAAATTGATACCGGCGATTCACCTGGCTTACATGCGTGAACAAATTGAGAAGAAGCCAGCCGAAAGATTTGGGTCTCCCGTCACGATTTTGCCACGACTGGGACAAGGGTCTTTTCGTGTACTGGTGACAGATGCTTATAAAAGGAAGTGCGCGGTTACCGGAGAACGGACTCTGCCCGCTCTGGAAGCAGCACATATCCGACCATATACACAAGAAGGACCCCATCAAATAGAGAATGGGATTTTGCTACGTTCGGATATCCACAGGTTGTTTGACAGGGGTTATGTTACGGTAACAAAGGACTATCACTTTGACGTGAGCAAGCGCATCCGCGAGGAATTTGAAAACGGACGCGACTATTATGCTTTGCGGGGAAAGACGATTTATGTGCCAGAGTCTCCTACACTCGAGCCCTCAAAGGGTTATTTACTTTGGCATAATGAAAAAATATTTCTTGGATGACCGCAGTATTCCGAAGAAAGTATCTGCCGCTTGAAAGTTTCTCATTAATGGAGAAAGGAGAAAAATGATGAAATATTTTTTTATTCATTTCTTTTCGCTTCTTTTAACTTGAGACAGTTTCTTATGAAAGAACAACAGATTGATGTCGCTTTGTTATCTCCCGATATCACCGGGATTTACGAGAGTTTGCGCTCCTACGACGGAGTTTTGTTTCGGACCGAGGAACATTTGGAGCGGTTTTTTGACTCGGCGAAGACGCTCGGGCTCGAGATTCCGGGGTCGCGGAAAGAAGTCCAGAGAAAACTTGAGAAAGCGCTGGTCGAATCGAGGCAAAAAGAAGCTTTTGTTCGGCTGACGTTGGTGGATGGAAAACTTTTTGTTGTCGTTGGCGAGAGAAGGCATCCTCCCGCGATGTACGAGAGAGGGGTTTCGCTCAGGACGACGCCGGTTCGGAGGAAACATTCCAATCAAGAGTTTCCCGAGGCCAAAAGCACCTCCTGCATGAATCAAGTCCTGGGGACCTTGGATCCGGCGCCAGCGGGAAACTATGAAGTCCTCTTTCTCAATTCCGAGGGCTACCTCACGGAGGCCCGGATCGGAAATTTTTTCATGGTGAAAGAGGACTGGCTTCTGACACCGCCTGCTGTCGGCCTCCTCAATGGTGTCACTCGGCGCTTTGTGATAGAATGTGCGCGCCGCGGGAAAATCCCTTTTGAAGAAAGGCCTCTCATGCGTCACGACCTTTTCAATGCCGAGGAAGCCTTCCTCACGAACACTTCCTGGGAGATTCTTCCCATCCGGGAGGTGGATGGCCGCCGGATCGGTTCTGTCCTTCCCGGCCCTGTCACGCGAAGGCTCCAAGCGCTCTTTCGGGAAGGAGTCAAACGCGAAACTCAAAAGAGAAATGAAAAGAATTAAACGGGCATTGATCAGTGTTTCGGACAAAACAGGTTTGATTCCTTTCGTCCATTCTCTTCATAAACATAAAATTGAAATCCTCTCGACGGGGGGGACGCTGAAAGCCCTCAAGCAGGGCCGCATTCCGGCCAGCTCCGTTTCTGAAATCACCGGTTTTCCAGAAATTTTAGAGGGCCGGGTCAAAACCCTTCATCCCGCGATCCATGGGGGGATCCTCTATCGACGGGGAAAAAAAGTGCACGAGCGCGAGGTCCGGGAACATAGAATTCCTCCGATTGACATGGTCGTGGTGAATCTTTATCCCTTTGGCGAAGTGATTCAGAAAAAAAAGGCGACGCTGGAAACAGCGCTTGAAAATATCGACATCGGCGGACCCACGCTTCTTCGGGCCGCGGCCAAGAATTTCGAATCTGTCGTCGTAGTCACCGACCCCAAAGACTATCCCGTGGTGGCGGAGGAGCTCGCAAAGCGGGAGGGAAAAATTTCTTCGAATCTTCGGGCCCGCCTCGCCCAAAAAGTATTTGAACAAACGTCTCTTTACGACCACCTGATTGCGAATTACCTCAGGCGAGAGGAGGACCGGCGGGAACCCGTTTCTCTCCCGAGCCGGCTCGATGTGGTTTTTGAGAAGGCGCTTGATCTCCGTTACGGAGAAAATCCCCACCAGCGAGGGGCCCTCTACCGGCGTCTTGGAAAACCCCGGTTTGACTTCCAGGTCCTTCACGGCAAGGAACTCTCGTTCAATAATTTTCTCGACTTCGAGGCTACCGTGGATGTCCTTCGGGAGTTCGATTCGCGAGCCGCCTGCGTCGTAAAACATACGAACCCCTGCGGGATTGCGGAGGGGAAGACGTTAGAGGAAGCCCTTCAAAAAGCCATTGAGGGGGATCCGATGTCAGCCTTTGGCGGCATTATCGGCCTGAATCGGCCGTGCGACCTTAAGACGGCCAAGAGACTTTATGAACTTCTCCGGTTCGTCGAGCTTGTCGTGGCACCCCACTTCCGCCCGGAGGCGCTCCGCTTTCTCAAGAGTCGGAAAAATGTGCGCCTCATTGAAGTGGGGCCGATCTCGGAGGGGGGGCCGTGGGATCTAAGATTTACAAAATTTGGAGTCCTTTTACAAGATCGGGATCGACCCCTTCGAGCGCACGAGAAGAGGTTGAGGGGAGAACTTCGGTGTGTGACGCAGATGTCCGTCGGAAAAGAAGAGCTGGAGGAACTCCTTTTTGCTTGGAAATGCGTCAAGACGGTTCGCTCCAACGCCATCGTGATTACTCAGAACCGGCAGGCGGTCGGGATCGGAGCCGGACAGATGTCGCGGGTCGATGCGGTTGAGATCGCTTGCCGGAAGGCGGGGTTTCGCTCGGAAGGAGGATTCCTCTCTAGCGATGCTTTTTTTCCTATGCCCGATTCCATTGAATTGGCGGAGCGTGCCCGAATTCAGGCCATCATCCAGCCGGGCGGCTCGATCCGGGATGGGGATATCATTGAAGCCTGCAACCGGGCTGGGATCGCGATGGTGCTTACGGGCGAGCGGCACTTTCGACACTGAAGGCAATCCAAAAGAGGCCAAGCCCCTTTTGCACTTTTGCACCTTTGGGTAGGGCATGAATTACTCCAGTTCTCTTCGTTATCTCAATTCCTTTCTTAATCTCGAACAGGTCTATCGACCTCATTCACGGATTTGGAATCTCAAGCGGATGCGGGAACTCCTTGAGATTTTCGGCCGTCCTGAGAGACACGTCTTTACCCTTCTCATTGGAGGGACTAAAGGGAAGGGCTCAACCGGTTATTTTCTTTCTGAGATTCTCAGACAAAGCGGGCTCCGGGTGGGATTCTATCATTCGCCCCATCTCGAGACGCCCCGAGAGCGGATTTGGATCGGCGGAAGGCCGGTCCCGGAGAAGGAGTTTGCCAAAGGGCTTTCTGCGATTCAGAGGAAATTGCGAGGTCGAAAGGATTTTACCTATTTTGAGATTATGACCCTTCTTGCCTCTCTCCTTTTTAAAGATAAAAGGGTGGAGGCAGCGGTCTACGAAGTGGGCATGGGGGGGAGGCTCGATGCCACGCACGTCCTCCCCGCTAAACTGGTGATTCTGACGCCGATTCATTACGATCACGAGGCCTATCTGGGAAATACCCTGGCCGAGATCGCGCGCGAGAAAACAGCGATCCTCATCCCTCATCGGGACGCCGTGGTGGCTCCCCAGGAGCCTGAAGTCCTTCGAGAGATTCGAAAGGTTGCGCGTAAACGACGCTGCCCCCTTTGGCCCCCTCTTCATAAGAAAAGACTCCGGATCCGCCTCTTGGGCGACTTTCAGAAGTTGAACGCGGCCGTGGCGATCCGGGCCGCTCAGGTCCTCCGTGAGCGTTACCAATTCCCGGTCAATCAAAAAGCGGTGCTGAGGGGAGTCACTTCCAATCATTGGCCGGGCCGGATGGAACTCGTGAAAGGGAGGCCCTCCCTTCTTTTGGACGGCGCCCATAACCCGAAATCGATCGAAGCCCTCTCGCGGAATCTGAAAAAACTCTTTCCCAAAAAGCGCAAGATCTTGATCTTTGGGACTTCTCGGGATAAACGCTCGGATCGGATGATTCCGCTTCTGGCAAAAGTGTTTCAAACTTGTATCCTGACTCAAAGTGATACGCCTCGAGCCAAGGAGCTTGTGGCTCTTCTCCGGGAGGCCTCGGGCGAATTTCCCGCTCTGATCCCGACCCCGTCTTCCCAGGAGGCCCTTCGTCTTGCTCGGGAGTTGGCGGGGGGGGACGATTTGATTGTGGCCACAGGTTCTTTTTACTTGATCGGGGAGGTTCGATCGAAATGCCGGAATTGAAACTTGACGATACCATCGCGGCCGTTTCCACCCCCTGGGGAGAAGGGGGGATTGCCGTGATCCGTGTAAGCGGGAAGGAAGCCTTTCCCTTGGTGGAGGAATTTTTTCGCTCCTCCGCGGACGGCCGACTCACCCGACAACCGAGCCACACCATTCATCACGGCCATTTTCTCGACGAGGGAAAGCAACCCTTAGACGAGGTTCTCGTGAGTCTCTTTCGAGCCCCCCATTCGTATACGGGCGAAGATGTCATCGAGATCAGTTGTCACGGAGGAATTCGATTGACCCAAAAAATTCTGGAGTTACTCGTCCGTCACGGGGCCCGCCACGCCGAACCCGGAGAATTCACCAAGCGCGCTTTTCTTCACGGAAAACTCGATCTCACCCAGGCCGAAGCCGTCTTGGATTTGATTCGCGCTCGAAGCGATGCGGCGCTTCAGATCTCCTTGAGTCAACTTCAAGGAAACCTGTCAAGGAAAATTAGCCGTTTGAAAGAGGGCCTCTTAAAAATCCAGGCGCATTTTGAGGCGAGTCTCGACTTTCCGGATGAGCATCTTGAGGTTTATTCGGACGGACAGTTTTTAAAAGAAATGGATCAGGTCGAAGAAGAAATCAAAAGCCTGATTGCAAGCTTCCGCAGGGGACAGGCCGTGCGCGAGGGGGTCTTGACCGTCATTGTCGGGCGTCCGAACGTGGGAAAATCCTCCCTGTTGAACGCCCTCCTTGCCAAAGATCGGGCCTTGGTTTCGTCGATTCCGGGAACGACCCGCGATGCACTTGAGGAAACTCTGGAAGTGGGAGGAAGGGGGATCCGGTTGGTCGACACGGCCGGTCTCACCTCCTCTTCCAAGGGCGAATTGGACCGAATGGGGATGGAACGGACGAGACGCTACCTGAGAGAGAGCGGGCTTTTCCTTTTTCTGGTTGACGGATCTTCCGAATGGAGCCCGGAGGACGAGGCTATCCTTTCCGAACTGAAGGCCAAAAATTATTTACTCCTCATCAATAAGATCGATCTTCCCCAAAAACTCGATCTGGAGGCGGTCGGCTGTTTCACGGGTCGGGCAAAACCCTGTTTTATTTCTTGCCTGACGGGAGAAGGGATTTCGGATTTGGAAAAACGGATCGAAGACGAGATCCATTCGATCGGAATCATAGAAAGTGTGACTTTGACCCGTCTCAGGCACAAGCAGGCTTTAGAAAAGTCACTTGAGGCCCTCGCCAGATCACGGGAAACTTTGGAGGCCAAGGAATCGGCCGAATTTATCCTCATCGATTTGAAAGCCACGGTCGATTCACTTCGCGAATTGATTGGGGAGATTTATTCCGACGATCTCCTGGATGTCATTTTCCAAGAATTTTGCATCGGAAAATAAAAAATTGAAAATGGAAATTTTGTTTGACTTTATTTTTTTCTGGATTA
>CAZMFE010000055.1:0-7514 GCA_964565495.1 uncultured bacterium | reverse complement strand
GTCCCTGTAATCTTCTGAAACGATTCTAAGAGCGAGTTCCCTTCAATGCCCGGACTCCCCACGACAGGAACTGATCCGCCGGGAGGAATCACAAATTTTTTATTGTACCCTTCCTCGAGGTACTGCCTCAGCTCGGGAATATCGTTTGAGCCTCCGTCAAAATCCAGGAAACCAAAATTTCCGGGGGCGTCGTGTCGGGGGTGGATATTGACGATCTTGCCCAAGTCAAATTTTCCATCCCTGTCTCTATCCACAACAAAATCAATCACAGAATAAGGAATGAGCCGGTTTTTTCCCTCCTGCACGCCGACCACCCGCCGGTCCAAGACGGCATGGGAGACCGACTGAACATTCGCAAAATTGATTCCGAAAAGCTTCGCAAAAAAGAGGGGAAGAGCCCCGGAGGCGGAATCGACGGTTCTCTTGGCCACTACCTCCACGGCATCGATCAGTGTCTCGTCCAGCGATGTCTCGTCCAGCCGAAATTGTAAAGTCTGGAAATCGTAATCCCCAAATTGAATGTCTTCGGGGCGAATCTTAAGCACGGCGTCCGCCACATGGTGAGACCCGCCAAACTCCAATCCCATTTTCCTCGCCTGGGCGATGCCGGAGGGTATTTCCTTTGCCGCCGCCAGCGCCGCGGCATCCGCTGCATTCTGAAGTTCAGATTTGGTCACAAGGAGCCACCCCACATCCGCCACGAGAGCGAGAAAACTAAGGAGGGTCACCATCGAGAAGCCGGCTGCGATCAGGATCCCCCCTCCTCCGGGTTCGCGCGACATCGGAGTAATCTTAAGCCTCCTTCCGCATCACCACTTGGGTCGTCAGTTGGACGGTCTCCGGAATCCCAGGAATCCAACGGATGAGCCCTGCGGTGTAGTCATAACCAATGGTTACTTGAACGGCCGGTGTGCCGTTGACCTCTGAAAAAACGGGATCAATGGTGGCACGAGATGGGCTTACACCGCTCCGCGTCAGGTAATTTTTGGACACGGCCTCCGCTGAGACCAAGGCCTCGGAATCGTCAAGATAGACCACGCCCATGCGCGCCCCTTCTCTCGCGGCATTGGTGATGATTTGCTTCACCGCAAACATGCTGCCGAATTCAACCACTCCCCCGATCAGAAGGAGAAAGAGAGGCAACATCAGCGCCATCTCCACGAGGGCCTGGCCTTTCGCGGCCCCCCATTTTTTGTCACGTTCTTCTCTCATCTCCATCGCCTCCTCCCTTCTCTTTACTTTCCTTCTTTCTCTTCTAGTAAAAATCTACGCAATGGGAAAAAGGTTCACAAGGAGGGGTGGGAGATGTTTTCCAAAATTGACGCTTTGTATGATTTGACAAGACGCGTTCAAGGTGTTAATTTTACATTAGTTATGGAAAAAAGAGGGCTTGGGTTTCGGGAAGGAGGGGGGCTAAGGTTTGTTTGACAATACCTTGACCTGGCGTGACAGGACCTAGCAATGTACAACGAAATTAGAAAAAAATTGAGAGAAGGAGAGAAGGAAAAGATTGCCAAAGGCTATCACCTTGAGAAAGAAACCGGCCCTGAGGCTTTCTTTCCCGAAGGGGAGATGCCCGATTTTGCCCAGGCCATCCGACGGCTGAGACAGCAAGCGGGTCTTTCCTTGGAGAAACTCTCGGAACTTACGGGAATCAAGAAGCAGACCCTGCACAGCATTGAGAATTACTCGACCCGCAATCCCTCTTTTCCGAATCTTGAAAAGATTGCCACGGCCCTCAAGATGACCCTCAGCGATCTTCTCTTGATGGCCCGAGGAGAGTTCCAGGGGAATCTTTTTAAAACAACGGCAGCCGAACGGTGGACCGCTTCCTTCGAAGTGGAAAAAGGGTTTTCAATCTATTCCTATTCTCCACCGGCGGTCAGTAAACGAGACTTCTTCGTGGGGGTGATGACCCTTCGGGGAGGAAAGAAGCTGAGGTACTGGAAATTCGTGAATTATTCGAAGGCCTGCGTCCAACCCTGGGATGGGGACTTACTCTTTATTTACCACGGGTTGAATTGGAGAAAGGAAACGAGGGTTTCGGCCAATGAGACCCTCTATTTTGACGCCTCGATTCCTCACACCTTCGAAAATCTGTCGGATAAAAGCAATCGAATCCTTCTCGTGACTTATCCTTCTATTTTCTAAGGGCGAGGTTATATTTTTCGCAGGCTTGAAGGACGCTTTTCTCGAGTTGGGAGATATCCAAGGGTTTTGCCAGGATGGGATAGCCGAGGCGCCTGAGCTCATCGACCGCATCACCCAAGGCGGACGTCATAATCATAATCACTCTCGGTTGGGGGGGATGCGTGCTGGCTTCAAGGAGATGGATCAAGTCCTTTCCGTTCATCTTTGGCATCTTCAAGTCGAGGATCACCAGGTTACAACCCTTTCTCTGAAAGATCTTGAAGGCCTCCTCCCCATCGCAAGCGGTGTCAACTTCGAGGCCCAAAGGCACAAAGAGATCTTCTTTGAGGAATTTGTTGATCTCGGGTTCATCATCCACAACGAGCAGACTCGCATATTCGCGTTTTGTCGGAGTCTCCGCCACGGGAAGAAGTCTTTTGACCCTTTGGCTTAACTCACTTAATTCAAAGGGTTTCCGGACAACCTCTTGCACCCCCTTCTCTCTCCAGGTTTTGTCCTCTCCCTGGTTGGAGGAAATAATAAGGACTTTGGTCTTTCGATGCCTCTTCTGGAGCTCCCCTAAGATCTGTTTTCCATCTACCTTGGGCATGCCCAGATCCAGAATTACAAGTTCCAGCTCCAGGGCGTCTACCTTGGCAAGCGCCTCGATACCGTCAAAGGCCTGCTCCACTTCATAAGAACCTAAGAGGGGAACGAGGCTTGTCAGATATTCAACGACTTCTGGATCGTCTTCGACAATAAGGACTTTTCTTCTCTGGGTAGAAGTTTCTTTTTCCATCGATTCACTGAACACCCCCTTTCAGTTCAAGTTGATCCTTGGGGCCCAAAAACGTTGATCGAATTCCTCCCTTTTTGTTTTGAGGCATAAAGCGCCTGATCGGCTTCTCGAATCAGATCTCCCTCGGTCTTATCCGGCTCTCCCGCATAGAAGGAAACCCCGATACTCAAGGTAACCCCCACGGCATATCCAAAGCACTGGTAAGGACGGGAGGCGACATCCTGGCGAAGGCGTTCTAACACCTGATAAACATCCGCTTGAAACTCTGGGCCCTGGAGCAGGGGCTGGGTCGGATCGCGCTTGTTCTGCCCCAAGAGAATCAAGAATTCGTCTCCTCCATAGCGGAAGACGAGATCGGACTTTCGAATCCTTCTCTGGATAATCTCTGCCGTGATCTTCAAAACCCGATCCCCCACGAGATGCCCAAACTGATCATTCACCTGTTTAAAATGGTCCAAATCGACGATGGTAATCGCAAATTCACTATGGGACTCTTTCGCCCGATCCACCATCGCATGGAAGCGGGTGTCCAGACAGTAGCGATTGAGAAGTCCGGTAAGGGGATCCAGGTGGGACAATTGGAAGTATTCCTCTCTCTCAATTTCGATCGCGATGTCGTTGGCGAGGGTTTGAAAAAAGGCGATATCCTGCGGGGTGTAAGGGCGGCTGTCTTCCCGCGTCCCGATAAGGAGACAGCCGGCCAAGCGATCGTGCGTTTCAATCTTTGCACAGACTTCGGTACGGTGCCGCCTCAGTTCTTGAAGAACCAAGTGCGACAGGGGGTCTTGACTCGACTCCAAATCCACCGAAGTGACCCACTGACGGCAATGCTTTACCGACGGATCCGCCGAACGCTCCAACGAAAGGAACCAACGCACCAAGGAACTTCCTGATTGCAGGGCGATCAGGCTTGGCGGAAGGCGGTTTTTTCCCGCAGAAACTTTCAGGGGGAAAAAACCCTTTTGAGGATCGTAGAGGGCCACCGACACGTGGGTGGGTTGGGTGTTGGAAACCAGATAGCGTGAGACCCATTCGATAAAGCGCTTGCTGCGGGGAAGGTGAAGCATCCCCTCGCTGGCATTTCTCAAAGCATAAAGATAAAAAAAGTGCTCGTTACAATCCATTTTTCTCTCTCCTCACCTCTCTCTAGAAGTTTATCTTATAAGGCTTTCTCCTTTCAGAAGCTTATCCTATAAAGGGCTTAAAAACAAATCGCGAAGAAGGAGAAGATTTTTGATAGCCTATTGAAGGATGATAAACGCAAAAGCCGCTGAGCGCCCCCTCGTTTTCCTCTCCTTTGCCTATTTCTTTTTCCTCCTTTCCGGTTACTACCTCCTTCGCCCCATCCGGGACGAGATGGGAATCCAAGGAGGCGTATCTCACCTCCAGTGGCTTTTCACAGGGACTTTCCTTGCGATCCTCGCCGCGGTTCCCATTTACGCCGGCTTAGCTTCACGCTTCCCGGTTCGAAAATTTGTCCCGTACGTTTACCGGTTTTTCAACGCCAATCTCCTTCTCTTCTGGCTTCTCTTCCAAGGGGGCCAAAAAACGGAATGGGTGGCCCGCGCTTTCTTTGTCTGGACGAGTGTTTTTAATCTTTTTGTCGTTTCGGTCTTTTGGAGTTTCATGGTGGATGTTTTCAAAAAAGACCAGGCGGACCGGCTCTTTGGCTTCATTGCCGGAGGCGGGACGCTCGGCGCTCTCGTGGGTCCTCTTCTCACGGTGAGCCTCGTTCGCCTGATTGGGACCACGAACCTTCTCCTCCTTTCCGCGGTCTTTCTCGAACTCACCGTCCTGTGCATTCGCCAAATCATCAAACGCTCCGGCAGAAACCAGACCCAAACCACACCGATCGGCGGCAAGGTCTTTAGCGGGATTGGAATTGTTTTCCGCTCCCCTTACCTTTTGATGATCTCCCTTTATATCTTCCTCATGACCACCGGCTCCACCTTTCTTTATCTCACCCAGGCCCAAATCGTCTCTCGGACCTTACAGGAATCGAGTGAACGGACCTTCGTCTTTGCCATGATCGACTTTGGGGTGAACCTCCTCACCCTTCTCATTCAGACCTTTCTTACGGGAAAGATTATCACGACGCTCGGAGTTACGTTCGCCCTGGTTCTGCTTCCTATCGCCACAACCGTAGGACTTGCGAGCCTCGCGTTTGCGCCGGTCCTCCGCTGGCTCGTTTTTTTCCAAATGGTGGCCCGGGCTCTCCGTTACTCACTCACCCAGCCGGCCCGTGAGATCCTCTTTACGGTGGTGAGTCGCGAAGAAAAATACAAATCGAAAAATTTTATCGACACCGTCATCTACCGGGGCGGGGATGCCGCAAGTGCGTGGATTTTTCAGGCGTTAAAGGGCTTGGGCCTCGGGGGGCCCCCTCTTCTTCTCACCGGCGCCTCACTTGCCCTTGTCTGGTTGGGTCTCGGCGTCTCGCTGGGGAAAAAGCATGAAGGGGTGAAAAAAGAAAAAGATTCCGTATAATCTTCCTATGCTTTCACGCCGCCAGTTCCTCAAATCCCTTCTGGCAGGTGGCGCGGGTCTTTATTTAAGCAGTCCCTTTCTCAAAGCGTTCGCCGAGGCGGCCTCCCCTCCACAGGGTTCCGGGGCCAAGGGGGGTGAGATGCTCAAGCGGAAAATTCCAAAGACGGGTGAGGAAATCCCGGCGATCGGCCTCGGGACCTATATTCGATACGACGTGGAGCTCTCGGAAGCCGAGCTGGCTCCTAGGCGAGAGGTCATCCGGACGCTTTACCAAAGCGGGGGACGCCTGATCGACACGGCGTATGTTTATGGCCGGGCCGAAGAGCTCCTCGGCCGCCTCACGACAGAACTCGGAATCAAAGACAAGTTTTTCATCGCAACAAAAGTCTGGGCCCAAGGCCGAGAAAACGGGGTTCGCCAAATGGAAAGTTCCTTCGCGAAACTCGGGGTCAGTCGAGTCGATCTCATGCAGATCCACAACCTCACCGATTACAAGACACAGCTTGAAACTCTGAAAGAATGGAAGGTCGCCGGAAAAATCCGCTACCTTGGAATCACCTACGCAAGCCCGTGGGCCAGTGGGAGGCTCATGGAAGTGATGAAAAGGGAGCCGATTGATTTCGTCCAGCAGATCTATTCAATTGCTGTGCGAGACGTTGAAAAGGATCTTCTCCCTCTGGCCGAGGAGAAAGGGATTGCGGTCTTGGCCAACCGCAATTTCGAAGGGGGAGATCTTTTTGCAAGGGTTCGAGGAAAGCCGCTCCCGGAGTGGGCCCGCGATTTTGGCGTGACGAGCTGGGCCCAGTTTTTCTTAAAATATGTCCTCTCCCACCCGGCCGTCACCTGCGTGATTCCGGCCACCGCAAACCCGCCTCATATGGCCGATAATCTCCAGGCCGGCTTCGGCCGTCTCCCCGATGAGCGCGACCGCCGCCTCATGGTCGAGTATTTTGAGAGTTTATAAATCTTGATTCTGGGCTCAACCGCCCATGCGGAAGGCCAAAAATTCTTGAAGGTTGCGGCATTGGAGATAGGGGTTCCCGCGCTTTTCCTCGCCGATCGTGGAAGTCGGCTCGCGAGAGTAATTGTGGCCGGGATAAAGGATGATCTTTTCGTCGAGTTCCGAAAGCCGTTTCAAACTGTAATACATCTGTTCCGGATCGCCCCCCGCCAGGTCACAGCGGCCACAAGCCTGAATAAACAGCGTATCCCCTGAGACCAAATGGTCCTGGACGAGAAAACATTGGGAGCCTGGGGTATGGCCCGGCGTGTGAAGGAAGGTGATCTCGAGATCTCCCACCTGGAGTTTCTCGCCGCTTTCCACCGGTTTCAGCTCCGAACGCAAATTTTTAAGAAAATCCAATTCGTTCCGGTTGCAGTAGACTTTCCCTTTCGCGCCCTTCAGAAAATCGCCCACTCCATTCACATGATCATAGTGAGAATGGGTAAGGAGCGCGGCCACGACCTTCATCTCGTCTCGTTCGGCCTCTTCCAAGACCCGCGGGACCTCCCAAGCCGGGTCGACAATCACACATTCCCGCTTCTTGAGATCGCCAATGAGATAAACAAAATTCTGCATCGGCCCGACTTCGATCTGCTTGAGATAAAGGGGCGAGGACTTAGCCGTCATTGCAAGCCCCGTCTGCTTCGTTTGCGAAACAAACGGACGGGGGACGAAGCAACCCCACCACCACATCGTGGTGGTGGGGCAATCTCCTTTTTAGAGGGTTGCGGTTCCCTGATTTTCCAAATAAATGAATTCAATTCTAGGATTTTCATGAAGAATCTCGGGCTTGCCCTTCTCTTTGAAAGAATCTGGAATTTTCGGGAAATGGACATCTCCGGAAAATTTTTGATGAATTTGAGTGAGATAAATTCCTGAAACGGGAAGATCGTGGAGGGCCTGCTCATAAATACTTTGACCGCCGATGATAAAAATTTTTTCTTTGGTCGAAGCTTGAATCGCATCTTGAAGCGATTCGGAAAACTTAATATCGGTGCTCTTTTCCGCTGTTCCGGGAAATTTGGTTAAGACAATATTCTCTCGATTCGGAAGAGGCTTACCTCCCAAACTCTCAAAAGTCTTGCGCCCCATAAT
>CAZMFE010000054.1:0-7547 GCA_964565495.1 uncultured bacterium | reverse complement strand
TGCGGGGGGCGGGATGTTAAGAGATTTTGATACGAGGGGGGCTGTCATTGTGTCGCTTTATGTAGAGAACGGGGCCGGTCAATTCATCCGCCTGGGACAAAGGCCGGCGGGAGGAGGTCAAAACGGCCATAACAGCCGTTTTGACAATCCCTTGGCTCCCCCCGAGCTGGCGGGAGGAGACCATCCACCGCTTGCGATAGCGGAGGTGTTTTATAGCTATCCGCCTCTACCTCTGATTCAGAATTTTTTTATTCTTCCAGGCTATCCACCGGTGATTTATGAAACGACCATTTTCTGATACCACGTTTTTTAGAAACCAAAGAGGGCAGGTTATGGTTATGTTTGCCGCCTCCCTTCTCTTTCTCGTGGTCCTCATCGGCGTGGCCCTGGATGGGGGACGCCTTTACCTCACCCACCACCGGCTCCAGCGGGTGGTTGATGCCGCGGCTTTGTCCGGCCTCCTCCTTTTTGGGACCCATACGGATGCTGAAGTCACCGCCTCGGCCCGTCAAATGGCCGAGTTCAATCTAGCCCGGCAAGGGATGGCGGGGGTGACGGTGACGCCCACCTTGATAAGAACGCCGGGAGGAGGAGACCCTCCCGCGACGAGGATTATTCTCCAGGTCGATGCCCAAGTCACCCAAAACACCTTTCTTGTGGGGCTCCTCCCCGGCTTGAGATTCGCCACAGTCCAGGTGCAGGCGGAGGCGGAAAGGAGACCGCTAATGTTTAGTCTGGTATTTGATCCTTCCATCTCTATGGAGTACCCGATTGACGCCTTGGGGCGGGTGAGACCTGCGGCCAAAGCCTTTGTGAACCAATTCTCGGAAGAGATCGACTATATAGCTCTAACCGCTGAACAATGGCTAAATAGCCCTTTGATAAGAAATATGGGATTTTTCACCAAAGCAGAGATTGACGGCCTGATTGATTCTTTCGCCCTAGGTACGTTTGTTCCCACCAATCTTCCCTCTGGAATTACAAGGGGAAGAGAAGAGATTCTCCAATTTTCTAATCCTCCTGAAAATATTTTTAAAGCAATGCTGATATTTACCGACGGTGTCGTTAACGTCATGAGAACCCGTTTCTTATCCCCGCGAAATCCTCCCGGATGCGGAACAATCCCCCTGGATTCTAGCAGAGAGATAGCCTACTGGGATATGGGTCCGGGCTTCATACATGCTATTCCTTTGATGGTTTATACAGATAATCCTAGTGATGGACCCTCTTGCGCCTCTGGTTGGGGATGCCCCGATAATGTCTATGATGGGAAGGCGAGCGATCACTCCCGTTCTGTGGAGCACTGCCTGGTTAATTTTGCCCACATTGATTCTCGGGGAGTGGTGCGGGGGGAAAATATCACGGATCTTTACTTTACCAATCCCGAGCTCCGTGAGGCGATCTTTAACCTCTGCATTGTGGAGAGCGATTACGCCAAAAATGAAAATATCGCCGTCTACACCATTGCTTCCAGCATTCCTCAGACTGAAGGCGCCAGCCCTTATCAGAATGAGTTAAACCGGGTACCCGAAATTGGATTTGATGGTAGTTGGGATCCTGCCGGCGCTGTGAGGACCTATCTTTTACGAAGAATCGCGAATGATCCCGAAGCGAACAATGATCCCCAATTCCCTGGCCTTCCCATCAATCCCGGTCATCCTAGAGGACTTTTTATTAATGAGCTCGATGGTGCAGAATTGGAGCGGGCCATGGAAAACCTGGCCTTGCGAATCAGACTCAGCCACCTGATCCGCCTGATTCGATAAAAGAGGAAACCTCCAACCCAATCGTATCTTGAGATAGAGTAAAAATAATTAATAAAGAACTATTTATAAAAATAAATATCATTAGATAGTTTTTATATTCAAACTACTGTAAGTTAGAATCTTATAGTCTATAATAATAGTATGAAAATCTTATTAGTACTCCATTATACCAATAGTTCAATGAGGAGTCGAGGGTAACCTCTATGAGAGGGTGGAGAAGTCTCTTCGATAAAAAGGCCGGGGGGGAGAGGGGGGCCGTGGGCGTTCTTTCGGCAATGATCCTTATGGGTTCGGCCCTCATCATGTCTCCTTTGGCGATCGACGTCGGATATCTGACAATCGCGGCAGGAATATTACAAAATGCTGCTGATTCAGCCGGGCTGGCAGGAGGGAGCGTTCTATCTCAGACGGATCAGACCCAGGCACGCCAACTCATCGCAGCCTTTGCGGGAGAGT
This sequence comes from uncultured bacterium, assembly GCA_964565495.1. Lineage (GTDB taxonomy): Bacteria > Omnitrophota > Omnitrophia > Omnitrophales > JACQLI01 > CAZMFE01. The sequence goes on along the minus strand of CAZMFE010000054.1, from coordinate 5,325 downwards.
ACGCCATCGGGGGACAAGCCGTGGAAGTGCCTGACTCCAATATAGAGTTCGGCCGGTTTGATTTCACCAATGAGAGTTTCTCCGCCGGCGTCGTACCCGTCAATGCGGTCCGTGTGATCGCAGCCAGAGATGCGACCGTCCAGGCCGGAGGGGTACCTTCGTTCTTTGGGAGGCTCCTCGGAGTTTCCCAGGTAGACATCCGCCGCGCTGCAGTCGCTGCCCTCGATCCCCGGGTGGTGGGCGTCAAAGCACGCCACCAGATGATGCCTTACGCCGTGAGGCGCTCTCTCTTCGATACAAATAACGACGGCCTATTCGATATCGGCAGTATGGTCCAAATTTATCCCTATGCGGAAAGTTTCCAGGGAAATTTTGGCTGGCTCGATCTGAATGGCGGAGGCAACAGTAATACGGAATTAAAAGGCTGGATTGCAGGGGGTGGCTATGACCAAGATTTTGTGATTCCAGAATCCGGCGTCCTTCCCGTCTCGGGAGATACGGGCATCCGGGGAGGCTCCCTTATCGATTCTTTTAACGAATTATTCTTTGAAGCCGAAGTGGGTCCCACTTATGATGGTTTTGGGGATCAGGTGGTGGCCAAGGATCCTTCCGCTTGCACCGCCACCGCACCCAATATTTGTCCCGGTACGGGTACCGGTGAAACTACCTGCACGAATTGTCCCAATTGTGCTACCTATGTCTATCCAGATGCGAGTTTTGCGTGTTCTCACAACTATATGGGAGTCTGGGCCGATGGGAGTTGCGCCTTAAACGCCTGTGCGATAAGTAGCCAGTTCAGCAGCTCCACTTTTCCAAATAAACCCACTTGCCAGAACTATTGTAGTGGCGGAGGATCATGTAGTAAGAACGGCAACGAATGGCAATGTGACTACGCAAGTTGTCCTCTACAGGAAGCCTGCAACTATCAAACCTCTTCCTCAAGCACTACCTACAATCTTCAAAATGTCAACGGCCCCATCGTCTATATGCCGGTCTACGACACCTATTCCGGCACCGGAGCCAACGCTGTCTATGACATTATTGCTATTGTCGCTGTGAGGCTGATCAACGTGGTCCTTACCGGCCCGATTCAGGACCGGCATATTGATGTCGAGATTGTCCAATCGGTCTCTTCGGGATTCTTCTTGAGGGAAGGTGCCCCCGAGAATAACAGCATTCAAAAATTGCGGCTGGTGGCTTAGAACGACGGGTCGATGCGCGGCAGGGTCTAATTACTTCTGAACTGTGCTCGTCTTAACGGTGCTCGTCTTAACGGTGCTCGTCTTTTGGTTCGACTTTTTCTGGCGGGCCAATTCTTTCGCTAATTCTTTTTTGCGTTTCTTTTCTTCCTTCCGGTGTTGCTTCTCTTCCCTTTTCTTTTTTCCCTCCTCCTCTCGCCGGCGTTTCATCTCTTCGCTTTTCTTTTTTCTCTCTGCCTCTCGCTGGGGCTTCCTCTCCTCCATCAATCGCATTTTCTCTTTCAGCAATCGACTTTTCTCCTCAAGGCGCCTTTTCCTCTCCTCCGCTTCTTTAAGCCTGAGCTCTTTTTCGGCCGCCTTCTTCCGCCTCTTCTCTCGGATGAGATCCCTCATAATCTTGTCCGCCAAAACCTTGTCTTCCTCCAAAAAGTCGCGGTAGCCCTCCTCTTGAATAAAGAGCTGGTTGATGGTGTCGCCTTGGGCATCCGGATAAGGAGGGGCGATCAAACGCGCGGCTTTTTGGACTTCTTCGGGATTATAGAGAATCTTCTTCTCCCCGAGCTGGAACGGTTTGACAATGTGGGGCGTGACCACGACCAAAAGTTCCACGTCGGTCCGGGAGAATTCATCCCGGGAGAAAAAGCGATCGAGGAAAGGAATCTGCCCCAGGATGGGAAAATATCGTTTGATTCGATTCACCCTTTGAGTGAGCATTCCCCCAATCACCAGGGTCTCGTTGTCTCTGAGTGCGGAGACATTTTGATGATGGCGCCTGAGGAGGCTGGGGACCGTGGTTCCCGACACCGTGACCGTTTGGGTAAAGTCCAGCTCGCTTACTTCCGTCTCCGTTTTAAGCTGGATCACCCCGTCATCGATAATCTCAGGGGTAAAATTGAGTCTGGTTCCGAACTCCTTGTAATTGACGGTGGTGCCGTTGGTGTTGGAGGTCACCACGGGGGTTTCTCCCCCCACCAGAAATTTAGCCTCCTCTCCGTCACGGGTCAATAGATTCGGCCGCGCCATAATTTTCAGAATGTTCTTTTGCTCCAGCCATCTCAGAAAATATTGGATGGCCTTCCCGGCGGAAACATACCCTCCTCCAATGTTGTGAAGACTTGAGCTGGTGGCCGCGTTCAAGGGAAAATAATCTATAATGCTGTCGCGGGGGCGGAAGCCCTTGCTGGCTTCGACCGTGAAAAGAGGAGAGGAGCTTTTGGGCACCGCCCCGGTAGCGCCAAGCAGACTGTACATTCGAGCGAAACGGTTGGTCATCAGATCGAGATCGAGCCCGTAATCGAGATTGGCCTTCCGGTTCACTTCCGCAAAACGCACCTCCAATAAAATCTGCTTGGGCTCCTTGACCCGGACGAAGCTCATCGCCTTGGCGTCAAAAACCACGGCGGCGTCCCTGATCTTTTTGACTTTTAAAGATGTTTCGGCCGTGCCGTAAATGGCGAAGCTTTCTTCAAAGGGGACAATTTCCAGCTCGGCCGTCGGATCAATCGCGGAGAAAACTTCATAAAGCTTTCTTTGGTCGACGGTGGCCTGGATATCGTAAGAAGCCACCTGGTAAGACCCGTCCCAGACGATCAAATTAATCCGCCCTGTCCGCTCGCAATAAATGAGAATCTCCTCCTTCCCCAGAGGAACGATGTCACAAATGGAGGGATTGGAAATCGCAGCCCGAACGACCGAACGGTCGAAACGAAGCACTTGAGAGGTATGCTTGACAATGTAAAGCGTTTCACCTTCTGTGCCTTCATAAGTCGGCCAGGGAAGGTAGCGGACCTGGGGGATTGAATCCATCTCCAGCGCAGGAACAGGATTCGGGCAGGAGAGAAGAAAAAGAGGCAAAAATAATTTTGAAAGAAATCGGAACCTCTTCCGGATCATGATTGGGCTCCCTTCCTGGTTTCTTTCCCCTGGACGTCGGCGAGGCCTTGAATGGCTACCTTGGTTTGCTTATTGACTCCTCGAATAATTTCCATCATTCCATAAGAAGGCTGAAAAGCGGCTCTCTCGCCCGCATCCGAGCGGACCACAATGCGAACTTTGCCCTGGGCCAGGGCACCGATCAAAGTTTCGGCTTCAGCAGGACTCAGGGCAACCGTAATCGATTTTGCGGCCAAGGAACCTTCAGGTTGATCGATCGAAAGGAGGGGGGCTCCCTGAACGACCGTCTTCATCTCTAAGCCTCCTTCAAAATTCGGCACGCGGCCCAGCACGTCAACAAAGCTGTCGAGGTCAACCAGACTGGGGATCTGATCCACATCGGCAGCAGAAATCGTCAGGGCCCTCATTCCCTTGGGGATGGGCCGGGTTTCTTTTTTTGAAACCTTAGCGGCAAGGTCTCGTTTTTTAACTTTCGAACGCTGAATTAATTTTCCTTCCGGGATATCTTCAAGGGCCCGATTCCCAAGGACGTCCTCAAGCTGAAGAAAAAGGTCTTCGGAAGTTGCGCTTTTCATCGGCTTTGAAGGCTTGATCTGCTCCTTCGTGATGACTTGATCTTTCCTGATCTCTCGTGCGGCGATGACAAATTCTCTCTTGGGCTCGGCCGCCTCCCTCAAGAAATTTAAGATCAGCATAAAGGCGGCCACCCCGGAGATAACGGCGATGATCAGAACGGTAAAGTCTCGTTTAATCAAGGTAATCTTGTGTGATCCTTAGTAGAATTTTCCCTGTTGACGAAAATCGACCAAACAGCGGGAAATCTTGAGGGGGGGTCCACTCTCAACGCAGACCCGATTAGAAATATGCGGTGAGCCACTCCTTGGCGTGAAGGAGAGCCCTCTCGAGGGGCTTCACTTTGGCGGGAAATAAGCCTTTCTCGTTTTTCGGTCTTGATAACCCACGGATAAACCCGACGGCTCCTGCCCAGGCTGGATCCAGCAAAATTTCCGAACTTCCCTCCAGGGGCCGCGGGGTGCCCACCCTGAGGGGAAAGGGGAAGCGACGGCTTAAGAATTCCAAGAGTCCCTCGAGCTTCACCCCCCCTCCGGTAAGAACGAGCGTGGGACGAGCGGCCTTTTCCTTATCGAGGAAGTCTTTGATTTCCTTTTCGACTCTCTGAAAAAGCTCTTCCCCGAATCGGGCGAAGGCCTGATGAAATTCGGCTCGTTTGATCGGATGGGCCGGTTGACCGTTCCGTTCCACCAAGGGGACCAGCTCTTCTCCAAACTGTAAATTCTCTTCAAGCGAGCCAAACCTTTCTTTGAGACGTTCGGCATCTCGTGCGCCCAACTGCCAAGTCTCCGCGATCCGGGTAGTGAGAAACCGGCTCCCCAGATCAAGACTTCTTGCCTGGACCATTTTCCCTTCGCGGGTCAAAACGAGGTGGGTCGCCTCATCGGAGAAGTCGATCACAAGCGCCTCTCCCTCCCGCTCATTGGCGTTCAGGACTCCCTCGGCCAAAAACGACGTCTTCGGAAAATACCCGTCGACATGGAGCTCGAGCGTTTCAAAGGCCCGTGAGAGATTGCGAAACAAGGTAAAATTCATGGTAAAGATTTGCAGGGTGACGGCGAGGCGCTCGCCCTCCAGTCCGATGGGGTCTTCAATCCCAGTCAGGTCATTGACCCAAAACGATTCTGGCACGACCTGAAGCACCCACTCTTCCAAAGAAAGAGGCGCCACGCTGCGGGTCTGTTCAATCACCCGGTGCACCTCCTGGGAAGTGACGACACGAGGATAACCGGTAAAATAGACCGAGCTTGAGAAACGGGTCATCTTGAGCGAAGATCCAGAAACAAGCACAAAAGTGGGAATCTCGGAGGCCTCCTCACCCAGTTCCAAACTCTTGAGAAGCTCCTCTAACGAGTGGAGGGCCTTGTCGAGTGAGGAGACGCTCCCCTTCTGGAATCCCTCAGGGTTTTGAATTTCGCCCACCCGAAGGACACGGGGAGGGTCCCCTTCCGCCTCCGCGAGGAGGCCTGAGATGCGGCGCGTGCCGACGTAGAGAATGAGGATCATCCCACCACCTGATTCAGTTTGCCGCAGGCAAACTGTTCTTTATGCTGGTTCATGGAACCCTTGTCTGTCATCTTCTTAAGCCAGGCTTCGCCTGGCAATCAGGTGATGATAGCATGAAATCGCTGCGCCTTCGGGGTTCGGTCATAATACACCC
>CAZMFE010000053.1:0-7594 GCA_964565495.1 uncultured bacterium | reverse complement strand
GGCTTTATCAAGCAGAAGTCGGATCAAAAAGCAACTTATGAGGAGATTGAAAGATTTTTTATTGCCAAGAATTTTGTTGTGACGCGGCTCCACGATTTGCGGGCAAGCGGCTTCATCTCCCTAAAAGGAGATCGCTATGTTCTTAAATTAAGGGGACGGCTCATAGCCTGGGTTTTTGATGGGTATCGTCGTCTCCTTGGGCGCGGCCTCGGCGGATAAAAATGGGCTTTCTTGTAAGCGGGTCCGATGTGATTGTTTTGTCCGCCGCCTTCTTTGGGCTTTTAGTCTTTCTTGTTACTCACATCATCGGATTAAGGGGTTTTAGACCCCAACGGGTTCCAGGAATGCTTCTCGGATGCGTTGTATTAGGCGGTCTGGGCACCCTAGGATCTTACTTCTGGCTGGTGGGATTAAAAGTTAATTCAGCTTTGGGGGGAATCACCTCGATCCTTATTTTCTCGCTCTTAGTCTTTCACTACTTTTCAGGAGTCTTTGGAATGATGGAGGCGGCAATTCGAATTCGTTTATTGCTTGAGCTTTACGGGAGACCCGCTCAATCAGCCACGCCTGAGGAGATCTTGCAGAACTATAATGAGTCGATGATCCTGAAATTGCGTCTCGACCGTTTAGTCGCGGCTGGCCATCTCAAATGGAATGGCGAATTCTACCGCATCGGGAACCGGATCCTTCTTATCCAGATCGGGATTCAGAGAATTGTCAAGGGGTTGTTCGGATGAGTCGTTTCTGGAACGTTATCACATTAGCGAGTTTCGCGGCAGCCCTCTTTTTCCTTCTCACCAACGGCCTTCCGTTCGTGCAAACAGGGATCCTTCCCTCGCTGGGATCGAAGACGAGGTACGTCCGTACCATGGAGATTTCGCTCTCAGTTCTCTTTATTCTTCTTGCGGGACTCTGGTGGAGAGCTCGAGCCATATTTGAGCGGCTCACACTCATCTCCTGGTTCCGTTCGATCGTCAAAGTTCCTCGAATTTGGCTTTCAAGCACCCTCTTTCTTATCTATGCCAGCGTGAGCACCGCGGTGGGGTGGGCGAGACACACAGCGCTTGAGACCCGCGCTTTTGACCTCGGGATTTTCGCCCAGGCTATCTGGAACACGCTTCAAGGGGAGTGGCTTTACTCTTCCCTTAAAGGAGGGATTTGTCTTTTAGGCGACCACGTGGAAGCAATTCTTTTCTTGATGGCTCCTTTCTACGCCCTGTGGCCCGATCCCAAAATGTTAATCCTCCTCCAGGCAATTGCGGCCGGACTTTGCATTTTCCCAATTGCCTACCTCGCCAAAGAAAAGATACAAAACCGCTGGTTCGAATTGGCCCTCGTCCTCGCCTATTTCTTTTATCTTCCGACCCGCAATGCATTGAGGGAAGATTTTCATCCGGAAGTGCTTGTGGATGTCCTTTGGCTCGCCGCGTTTATCTTTCTTGAGAGGAAGCGAATTGTCTTGTTTCTTCTCGCGGTTCTCGTCGCAGTCTTGGCGAAGGAGAATATGATGGGAATCGCATTCATGCTGGGCTTTTATGCAGCCGTTTGGAAAAAGGAAAGGAAGCTAGGCATTGGCTTAATGGCCGTTTCTATGGCAGCCTTCGCCTGGGAAATCTTCTGGCTCGTTCCGCGATTAAGTAAGGGACTTTATTTTTATCGGGGAGTTTATAGCCATCTTCTTCAGAATCCCGTTTCGGGCTTGGCGGCGAGCCTCTTGAATCCGGAAGCCGGTGAGTATTTCGTCAAAATCTTTTCCCCCTTTCTTTTCCTTCCCTTCTTTCATCTCCCGACGCTTTCGCTCACCTTCCCAATTTTGTTTCAAAATATAATTTCGCGAAACCCGGTCACGCGCTCGTTGGCGTATCATTACACCTCGGGACTCACGCCCTTTCTTTTTATTGCGGCCATCTACGGATTTTGCCGCCTCCGGGAGCAGATTCCGTGGATCGCACAGCGCCAGGGGCTTTTGGCGGGCATTTTTCTTTTCGTCGCCCTGCTCAGGTCCGGGCCCTCGGAATATTACTATTTTTCCGAAATCGTTTCACACCGCTCGCCTCATCGTGATTTCATTCGGGAAGAGCTCAAGAAAATTCCTCAAGAGGCCTCGGTTTTCACTCACAACAATCTCATTGCCCAGATCGCCAACCGTCGTGAGGTTCATCAATTCAATTACAGTCCTCATCCGAACAAGGTAGAAATGGCCCGCGAGTTAAAAACTGATTACGTGATTTTCGAGCGGGAATTTTGGGAGCTGGGAACCGAGCCCCTTGAAGAGGCACTCAAAGATCTAAAAGGTCTCGGGTACCGGAGCGAGCTTGAACGAGACGGCTTCTATATCCTTGAGGAAAGAATAGCCGAATGAAATCGATTGGAATCGATATTCAAGCCACGAAAGGGAGCGGGACCGGACTTGCAGTCTACACGCGGCATTTGGTCGAAGCGCTTTCGCGGGAGTCTCAAAACGGCCTACGCTTCTATTTCTATGACAATCCAAAAAAAGGAGAGCTGAATACCATCGGACGTCTCCTCTGGGAGAACCTCGAGCTTCCGAGGCTGGTGCGTTCCAACCGCCTCGATCTTCTTCATGTGCCGGCCTTTGCCCCTCCTTTTCAGAAGACTTGCAGGACAATCGTGACGGTTCACGATCTCATCGGAATGCTTTTCCCTAATCAATTACGCTGGCCGAGCCGTTTTTACTGGGGGAAGTGGCTGCCCGGCCGGGTAAAAAGTGCGGATGCCCTCATTGCGGACTCAGAGCACACGAAGAGAGATCTCGTCGAACGTTTGGGAATTCACGAGAAAAAGATTACGGTCATCTATCCGTCCGGTCACGAAGGTTTTTCTCCGGCATCAGATCCCCAAACCAGGAAGGAAATCAAGCAACGACTCGGGATCCGCGAGAGATATTTCCTGTGTGTAGGAACCATTGAACCAAGAAAAAATGTCGCGCGGGTCATCCGGGCATTTGGCCGGTTTCTCAAACAAACGAAAAACCCTTGTTTTCAGCTCGTTGTTGTCGGATCCCGTCAATTTGCTCACGGGGAAGTCTTCCGTTCGCTTCTCCGTGAAGTAATTTTAAATCCCAAGGACGTCTGTTTCACGGACTCTCTTGACTCTCAGGACCTGAATCTCCTTTATGCCGGCGCTGAAGGCCTTGTCTTTGCGTCCCTCTATGAAGGTTTTGGGATCCCTCCCCTTGAGGCGATGGCCTCGGGGTGTCCGGTGATCGCTTCCAATGTTTCTTCAGTTCCTGAAGTGACGGGGGAGGCAGCTTTTCTTGTGGATCCTTATCAGGAGGACGAGATCGCTCGCGGAATGCTCGCGCTTGCGGAGGATTCGGATCTGAGAAAGGAGCTCATCCAAAAAGGATTTGATAGAATCAAACAATTTTCGTGGCAGAAAACCGCCCGGGAGACCTTAGCCGTTTATCAGTCACTTCTGTGATGGATTCTTCGAGAGTTTTGAGCTGTCGGATTATTGTTTTAAATTACAATCGAAGGGATTTGCTCGAAAAATTCCTCCCCAGCGTTGTGGCCTGTGCGAAAGCTTCCCGCCATCCGTGTCGCGTGACCGTGCTGGACAATGCGAGCTCTGATGACAGCGTGGATTTTGTGAAGCGCCGGTTTTCCGAGGCCGATGTGGTGGTCGCTGGCCAAAATAAAGTTTTGTGTTCGTATAACGAAGCGGTGCGTCGTTTCGAGGAGGAGATCGTTATCCTTCTCAATAACGATATCCAGCCTGAAAAGGATTTCGTTGACCCGCTTGTTTCCATTTTTCTGGAAAGGGAGGACGCTTTTTTCGCTGCCACTCACGGAGACCGATCGGTGGTCGCGATCCGCTGGGGGCTCGTGACTCCTGACGTGTCACATCTGGAAGGCAACCGCCTGAGAGAGGAACCGGGGTTCGCATTTTCAGCCGGGATTGCGGCCTTTGATCGAAAGAAATTCCTGGAACTGGGCGGTTTTGATGAGATGTATCTTCCGGGCCGCTATGAGGATGTGGACCTCTGTTACCGTGGGTGGAAAAAGGGATGGAGGGGTTACTACGTCCCCCAAGCGAGAAAGTTTCACGTCGGGGCGGCGAGTTTTGCCCAGACGTTCACTCCTGACGAGATTCAGCGGATGGTTTTTCGAAACGGGATTCTTTTTACCGTCAAAAATATCACGGACGTCGCTCTGTGGGTACGGTTTATCCTGATGCTTAAGTTGCGGCTCCTGAGTGCAGCCCTTCTAGGAAAGTGGTTTATTCTTCAAGGCTTCTGGGATGCATTGGAAAAGCTGCCCGAGGCCCTCCGATCGCGAAAAGAAGTGAAGAGGCAATTTGTTTTGCGAGACAGGGAAGTCATCGGACGGATCAATCATCCCAACGGCTGCCGATAATGAGAATCACTGTTTTTATCATCTCTTATAACGCAGAGAAAACGATTGAGCGCTCGCTCCGCTCCGTCCAATGGGCTGATGAGATTGTGGTGATGGATTCTTACAGCACCGATCGAACGGTGGAGATTTGCAAAAGATACACGAATCAAGTAAGCCTTCGTAAATTCACGGATTACGCGGATCAGAAAAATTTCGTGCTCTCCCAAGCGACTTCCGAATGGGTTTTATCCCTCGATACCGACGAAGAAGTGACTGAGGACCTCAAAAGCGAGATTTTGAAAATTATTGAGATGCCTGGGGCGCTTGAAGGTTACCGCATCCCGAGACGTTCCTTCATTTTTGGGCGCGAGTTCAAATATTCCGGGACTCAGGACGACCGGCCGATCCGCCTTTTCCGAAAGGATCGAGCCCGCTTCGAGCAGCCGATTCACGAGATCGTTCGAATCGACGGAAAAATAGGTGTGCTCACAACTCCTCTTCTACATTATACTTATGATACCGTCAGCGATTATTGGGAGAGATTTAATCGCTACACGTCCCTGGAAGCGGAATTTTTGAAAGATCGAAACCATTCCCTGACGTGGCTGGACCTCGCGGCGCGGCCTCCGTTGACTTTTTTGAGGCTCTATTGTCTCAAGCAGGGCTTTCGCGATGGCTGGGAAGGTTTTCTCTTTTGCTTTTTATCTGCCACGTATGTGTTTGTGAAATACGCTAAATTTGGGGAAATCAAACCCGCGGATTAAAAGAATGTTGCCCAAAGTCTTCGTTGTGATCCTTAATTTTAATCGGGCCGATGAGACGATCGAGTGTGTCGAGTCGGTCAAGAGGTCCGATTACGACAATTATGGGATCCTCCTTGTCGACAATGGCTCCACGGATGGTTCCTTGCAGGTTCTTCGCCAAAGATTTCCTGATCTCGAGATGATTCAGAACGGCGAAAACCTGGGCTATGCCGAGGGAAACAACAGGGGCATTCATCACGCCCTTAACCGAGGATGCGATTATGTCTTAATCCTGAATAATGATACGGTTGTAGCAGAAACAGCCCTCCGGCTCCTTGTCGAGGAGGGTGAAAAACATCAAGAGGCCACCCTCCTCGCCCCCCAAGTCCGTTTTTACGACCGCCCGAACCTGATTGATTCCTGCGGGACAGAAATGGATTGGTTTCGGTTGAAGCCCCGCCTCGGTCACTACGGCAAAGAAGATCAGGGGCGATTTCAAAGGATCGAAGAAAAGGAAATCATCCCCGGCTCCGCGTTGCTTTTGAAGAAAAAGATCTTCGGGGAAGTGGGTTTTTTTGATGAGCGATTCTTTTTAATTCATGAAGACGCCGATTTATGCCTGCGTAATCTGCGGAAAAATTTTAAAAATATCGTCGTTCCGAAGGCCTTGGTCTACCATAAAGTTTCCAGGACATTATCTGCATACCCCTTTCTCGCTTCTTATTATTCCATCCGAAATATGCTTTATCTATGCGAAAGACACGGTACCTTCTTGGAGCGGGTTAAGGCGAGAATAGGGTTACTAACTTTAATCCTTAAGAATTTGTTTAAGTTACTAAGCTGCCCGGGGGAACGCGAAAAGGTGAAAGGTTTTTATCAGGGGGTCAAAGATTATTATTTGAGGAGAATGGGAAGGTTTGAAGAGGAGAGGAATGGTCGAGTCGCTTAGAGAACTCAACCGGATTTGTCAAAAGCCCCGCTACAAAGAGGTGGGGAACTGGATGGTGCGCCACATTGTGCGTGATCTCGCGCTTCCGGTGACTTGGCTCCTCCTTCACACGCCTGTGACCGCCAATCAAGTGACCGGATTCTCTTTGTTGGTCGCCCTCTTAGGCATCCTTTTCTTTGCCCTTCCTACGAGCGCCGCCTTCTTCACCGGTGCCTTTCTCTTACAGGTCTGGTACCTCCTCGACCACGTTGATGGCCAGATTGCGAGGTATCGAAAGGCCGCCTCTTTGACGGGCCGCTTTTTTGATTACCTGATGCATCATGTGACTCACAGCGTGATTTTTTTCAGCCTCGGGTTTTATGTCTATCGGCTGACGGGGAGCCTGTTTTGGCTCCTCTGGGGATTTGTGACCTCGGTGGGTATGACGACCTTTAATTTGATTTACGATACAAAGTATAAAACCTTCATGGAAAGATTAAGCGCCTTGAGGCTCTTCCGGGTAAAGGGGCCAGAGGCTGCCGGGCCGGTCCCCCACCCTCAAAATCAAAAAACTTTACGAAAAATCTTTTCTCTGTTACATAAGTCGATCGAAATTCACGTGCTGATGAATACCCTCACCTTGTCGGCAATCCTGGAAACATTCCTGGAGTTCCCTGTCGACCTGCGGGGAGTTTTGATGGTCTTTTACGGCTTGGTTATTCCCTTTGTCACCATTGCCAAAGTGGGCTATTTCATCATGAATCGGAAAATCGACGAGGAGTTTAACCGGACTTTTCAGGAAGTCGAAACTCAAACCTAGATCCGATCATGAACCCTCTGATGCGATTCCTGAAACAACTTTACAAAATATGGATGAAATTCGCCCACTTCATCGGAAGGGTCAATACGGCGATTCTTCTCACGCTCTTTTACTTCCTTTTCCTGGGGGTCGCGAAGCTTGTAACTGTTCTTTTGAGAAAAGACCTTCTTGATGAGCGCCTCGGGGACCGCGCCAGTTACTGGAGGAAGCGGGAGGGGGGCATCATCCCGCCGGAGAATTTTTTGAAACCTTATTGACCCAAAATGAGAATCCTCGGGATTTCCTGTTTCTATCACGACGCAGCGGCCTGTCTCGTTGAGGACGGCCGTGTGATTGCAGCAGCGCAGGAGGAGCGTTTCACAAGGAGAAAACACGACTGGGATTTCCCCCGGAACGCCATCAACTACTGCCTTCAGGAGGGGAGGATCTCTGTCGACGAACTTGACGCCGTCGGCTTTTACGACAAACCCTTTATCAAGTTTGAGCGTATCCTTCAGACTTACATCGCAACCTACCCCAAAGGTCTTCTTTCTTTCCTTGAAGCGATTCCGCTCTGGCTCAAGAAAAAAATCTGGATGTCTGACTTGATCGAAAAGGAACTCCGGTTTAAAGGAAAAATTCATTTTAGCGAGCACCACCTTTCTCACGCGGCGAGTGCCTTTTACGCCTCGGGTTTTGAGGAGGCGGCGATCCTCACGGCCGACGGAGTCGGAGAATGGGCGACAACGAGCGTAGCGAAGGGGAA